>CAYJNB010000065.1:0-10124 GCA_964371205.1 uncultured Treponemataceae bacterium | reverse complement strand
GTCGCTTTACTCAGTTTGCTGTTGCTGCTACAAAGCAAGCTATGGATGATGCAGGACTTAGTAAAGAAAGTCTCGATCCGTATCGTACCAGTGTAATGCTCGGTAACGGTATTGGTGGCTTCGAATACTACGAAACAGCATTTAAAAAATATTTTGAAGCCGGTGCAGACCGCATACCTCCTATGAGTGTTCCTCTTTTTATTCCAAATGAAGCAGCTGGAAATATTAGTATGCAACTTGGAATTCATGGTTCATCTTTAACTATGGTAACAGCTTGTGCTTCGGGAACAGATGCTCTCGGTGCAGCACTCGATCAAATTCGCTCAGGAAGAACAGATATTTGTATTTCGGGTGGAACAGAAGCAACAGTAACGGGTTTTGGTATCGGTGCCTTTACAGTGCTTACTGCACTTAATTCAGCATCTAACGATAATCCTGAAGCAGCTTGTTGCCCGTTCGATAAAAAAAGAAGCGGTTTTATTATGGGCGAGGGAGCAGGTATCCTCATCCTTGAAGAATACGAGCATGCTAAAGCACGTGGCGCAAAAATTTATGCAGAATTTGCAGGGTACGGTGCAACATGCGATGCTTACCACCTTACCAGCCCAGACCCAGCAGGAGATAGCGGCGCAATGGCTATGACTCTTGCAATGAAAGATGCAGGCGTAAAACCGGAAGATGTGCAATATTATAATGCACACGGTACTTCAACTCCAATTAATGACCCATCAGAAACAGCAATGATTAAAAAGGCTTTTGGAGACCATGCATATAAAATGAAGGTTTCTTCAACAAAATCAATGACAGGCCACTGCTTAGGTGCTGCTGGCGGTATTGAAGCAATTTTTGCAGTTAAAGCAATTGAAGAAGGCTTTGTTCCTCCTACAATTAACTTAACAGAACCAGACCTTGAACAAGGTTGCGATCTCGATTATGTTCCAAACAAAGGTGTTAAACACGAAGTAACTTGTGCAGCTTCTGGTTCACTCGGCTTTGGTGGACACAACGGTGTAGTAGTATTTAAAGCTTGCAGATAATTTAAATTGAGGAGTCATTCATGAGTGTAACAAAAGATATAGAATCATTAATTCCACATAGAGCCCCGTTTTTATTTGTCGACGAAATAATTAGTTGCGATAAAGAAGGGAGTATTTCTGAACACGTATTCACCGAAGATGAATTTTTCTTTAAAGGGCATTTTCCCCAATATCCAGTTGTTCCAGGAGTAATTCTTGTAGAAACAATGGCCCAAGCTGGTGGTGCGGCATTAAGTTACCAAAAAACATTTGCCGAAGGTTCTTTGTTTTTCTTAGGAACTGTCGACAAGGTAAAATTCCGCTCACAAGTAAGGCCTGGAGATAAGGTGCGCATGGAAATTACAAACCTCCGCATTTCTCCAAAAATGATTAAACAAGCCGGAAAAGCATATGTCGGCGATACCCTTGCTGCAGAAGCTGAATGGATGTGTTTAGTAGGCGGCGAAGCTTAATAACGATAAGCACTGTAAAATGAACTTACAGTGCTTGCAAATTTTCATATAGTTGGGTATTCTTATTTATATCTAATTTTAAGAGGGCCTAACTTATGAAAAAATTTATGGATAAAGATTTTTTACTAGAGACTAAAACAGCACAAAAACTGTATAAATCAGTAGAAAAAGAAGCTATTTTTGACTATCACTGTCACTTAATTCCACAGCAAATTGCAGAAAACAAAAAATTCGCCAACCTAACAGAGATTTGGCTTGGTGGAGATCACTACAAATGGAGACAAATGCGTACAGCAGGATTTAGCGAAGAGCTTATTACTGGAAACGCAGCTCCCTACGATAAATTCTTAGCATGGGCAGAAACAATCGAAGACCTAATAGGTAACCCGCTGTATCATTGGACCCACTTAGAACTCCAACGCTATTTTGATATTTATGAACCACTTACAGTAAAATCTGCTCCATTAATTTGGGAAAAAGCCAACGCTAAGCTTGCAAGTGATGAGCTTTCTGTAAAAGGAATTTTTGAAAAATTTAATGTATACGCAGTTGGTACAACAGATGACCCAATTGACTCACTTGAATATCACAAGGCAATTGCAGATGGAACAGCTCCAATCGGCAAGATTAAGACAAAGGTTGTTCCTTCATATCGGCCAGATAAAGCTCTAAATATTCATCTTGAAGGTTTTGCAGAATATATTGAAAAGTTAGCAGAAGTAAGTGGTGTTAAAATCAAGACAGTTGATGATGTTATTAAAGCACTCATTGTGCGTTTGGACTTCTTTGTTAGTCTTGGCTGTTGCGCTTCTGATCATGCATTGGAATATCCACCTTGTAAAGAGGCTAGTGATGCAGATATAGAAACAGCATTTAAAAAAGCATTAAAAGGAAAGGCTGTTACAAAAGACGAAGCAGATGCTTATCGTACAAAGATTTTTGCTTCACTTGGAAAAGCTTATGCAGATAGAAATGTTGCGATGCAATTACACTTTTCTTGTATAAGAAACAGTAATCAGAATATGTTTAAAAAACTCGGTCCAGATACCGGTTTTGATGGTTCACACGATGCAGATATTAGCGCACCTCTTGTAGGTTTCTTGAATAATATTTTAGCTACAGGCTCTTTCCCACGTACCGTTTTATATACACTTAATGCAAAAGACTATTATCCACTTGCAACAATTATGGGTGGATATCAAGGCTTTACCACCGCGCAAAAAGACCCAGGACCTTCTAAACGTGAAGTTAGGGGTAAAATTCAACTTGGTTCCGGTTGGTGGTTCTATGATCATAAAGATGGTATGGAAGAGCAAATGCGTATACTTGGTAACCTTGGTATGCTTCCATCATTTATAGGAATGCTTACAGACTCACGTAGCTTCTTATCATATCCTCGCCACGAATATTTTAGAAGAATTATGTGTAACCTAATTGGTAATTGGGTAGAAAATGGTGAATATCCTAACGATATGCAAAAACTAACCACAATTGCAAAAGATATTTCTTTTGGAAATGTGCAAAAATACTTTGCATAGCATAAATTTTTGTTGCATTATACAAAAAATTATGTAGAATCATGATAGCTGTATTGTAAAAGGTTTTCTTTTGCAATACAGCAGATTCATAAAAAAATGTCTCTATTATTATTCTTACCGAGCAAAATATAATGATTAATCAAATGTCTTTACGAGAATTGTTACAACATGGTACAAGAATTCTTTCAAAAACACAGAGCGCTACCCCCTCTCTCGATGCATCTCTCTTGCTTGGTTTTACACTTGGCTTATCTCGCGAAGATATGCTCATAAATCGAGACAACGAAATACAAAGTGGGCAAATCAAAGTCTACGAAGAGTTGTTGCTTCGCCGCTGTACTGGAGAGCCTGTTGCCTACATTGTGGGTAAAAAATCTTTTTGGCACTACGATTTTTATGTTAGCTCCGACGTTCTAATACCCAAGCCTGATACAGAGTTGCTTGTCGAAAAAGCACTTATAGATATTGAATTCTTTTTAAAAGAAAGAACAGATATGGAAACTCTGCGTATTGCAGATATTTGTACCGGAAGTGGTTGTATTGCTATCTCTCTTTTAGCTCATTTTAGCGAGATGCCTCAGAGAGTTCAGAGCTTACAATTTGTTGCAACAGATATTTCTACAAAAGCCCTTGATATTGCAAAGAAAAATGCAAAAACTATTTTATCTTCATCTTTACAAGAAAAGCTACACTTTGCATACGGTGACTTATTAAATATTCCTGAATTTGAAGAAGGCGACTTACTTGACTTAATAGTCTCTAATCCCCCCTACGTGCCAAGCAATATCACGAAAGACCTTCTACTAGATGGTCGAAAAGAGCCCGTGTTAGCACTTGATGGTGGAATTGACGGCTTAGATGTTATATACCGACTTATTCCGCAAGCATTTGCTAAGCTAAAAGAAGGAGGAGTATTACTGCTCGAAACAGGTGAATATAATGCTCGTCAAACACGAGAAGCACTAATGAGTCTCGGCTTTAAAGAGGTAGAAACCTACAACGACTTGAGCGGTCAGCCAAGAGTTACACGTGGTGTAAAAGAGATTTTACATTAACGTATCGAGAGCCTGTAAAAGCTTTCGTTGCTCGAGAGAAAAAGAAGCTCCTTTTACCTTTCTTGCTGCTAGTGTATGTATTAAAGAAGCATTTGTTGCAGCCTCGAAAGGGGCGTAGCCTTGTGCTAAAAGAGCAGCTACAAAACCTGCAAGAGTATCTCCCGACCCTCCCTTGGAAAGTGAATTTATACCCCACGGATTAATATAAATAGTTTCTCCTTCACAAATAAAAGTATTTGCGCCCTTTAGTAACAAAACAGTATTAGGAAATTTTTTACAAAATTCTTCGCAGAGTTTTATGCGGTTTCGAGAGACCTCTTCTACAGAGAACTTGCCGATTTTGCATAATTCAAGGATGGCAGAAAACTCTTTTGGGTGTGGGGTTAGAACACAATTTTTATGATTTTTAAGAAGTTCAGGTAATTCTTTGTGATATAATAAGTCTGCATCAATCACACAAGGTGTATTTGGATTTTCCTTTGCAAAGGAAAAAAAAGTTTTTGCTGCAGGGTTTTCTCTACCCAATCCCATTCCAGCACAAACAGCGGTAATATTTTTAGGTATTTCGGCAATTTGAACAACTTCTGGTAAAAACCCTGGAGAATATTCATCATGCAAGACGGATACTAATCCAGAACCTAAATAGAAAGCGGCAGTACTTGCTAAGATTGCAGCTCCTTTTTTTTCTCCAGAAAAAACAAGGGTATTGCCAAAGCTCCCCTTGTGCACATTCTGATTTTTTCGTGCTGGTAATTGCAAGTCCTCTCTTTCTAACATATAGAAAAATGTTTCTTCGGGCTGATCCTCATCTTCAAATAACTCTCGGCTAACACCTAAGTCGGCTATTTTAATTTTACCAATATAATCTTTTGCGGCATCTGCAAAAAGCGCAACCTTGTAGGATCCAAAAGAAATAGTAACATCTGCTCTAAATGTATGAGAACACACTTCGCTTGAAGATGCAATACCACTAGGGATATCGCATGCTAAGAAAAAACATTCTGGATAAGCAGAGCGAAATTGTTCTATATGTGCAAGGAGACGAAGTGTTTTTTCATCGGGTTCGCCTTTTAAGCCGCTTCCAAAAATGCAGTCTACTACAACAACACAATTGCTCAACTGTTCAACTGGGTCAAAAGGAAAAGGCCCCTGATTATTTAGGGTAACAATAGGAACACCGCATTTCTTTGCTCTCTTAGCCTGAAGAATGCACTGAGGTGTTTTAGGTTTTTTGACTTCGTATACTAATGGAAGAACAGTTAATGGCGTTTTTCCGTGTGGTGAGCGTAGGGTTTTTTTGTAGAGTCTCCTAGCAAGGGCATAGCCATCACCACCATTGTTTCCTGAGCCGCAAAGAATCAAAACACTCAAATCACTTTTGTTTTTGCGTGAGTGCAAGAAAGGGTTTTCTTTTGCTCGCTTCTCTATGGATTTTAAAACTTCACCTTCCATAGCAGCGGCAGCATTTTCCATTAAAATGTCTTCTGTTAGTCCATAGGACTGAAGAGTGTTATAATCTAAAAATTCAGTTGAAAAAAATACTTTTTGCATAAATCAATTATATGCTTTGTTTGAGGATAACGCAAGAAATTTCTTCGCTGGATTGTTTAGAGTTTTTTTCTTTCGACCAGCACAGTCATAATATTTTGTAATACATCGATAGGTAGGTCTTCTGCTTCACTATCTGCAAGACTACGAATTTCTTCCCAGTCTTTTTGAGAAAAATCTTGATGATTTTCGAACTCGCCTTCAATGAGTGTAAGGATACTTGCAAGCCAATCGATATGCTCTTGTGTAGGTTCTTTAGAAAGGTCTTCTGCGGATTTAATATAGGTATCCATCCAGTAACTTGCTAAGGCATTGGGCAGTTCCCCCAGTCCTTTGTTAAAAGACACAAACACGCTGGCAACAGCACGCGAAGCAGCTAAGCCATCATATACATCTTGCTCTGAACGTTCGTGTTTTAGGCAACGTTGTGTTTCACTGTAAAATCTTTTTAAATCTATCATGTTTCTATTGTAATTATATTTTCAAACAATGCAACAAAAATAAAAAAATATTACAAAGAAATGTGGTTTTTTGTCTTTTTTTTCTTGACTTTAAATGTAAGTACACATAAAATTAGGGTATGAACTTAAAAGCAGTTTTAACACCAGAAACGGTAAACCTTCACCTAAAAGGTAACTCAAAAGAAGAGATTATTGACGAAATGCTCGAAATCCTTGTTTCAGCAGGAAAGGTAAAGGATAAAGAGGCAGCACGTACTTGTGTACTCGATCGAGAACGCAAAATGTCGACAGGAATGAAACACGGAATTGCTATTCCTCATGGAAAAACAGACACCGTAGAAGATTTAGTTGCATGTATTGGTATTTCTGATAATGCAGTTGACTTTGATTCTTTAGATCAAGAACCCTGCCGTATTTTTATTATGACTCTTTCTCCTGTTAATAAAACAGGTCCACACTTACAATTTCTTGCAGAAGTAAGTTTATTGTTCAAAAGTGCAGAAAAGCGTCAAGAAATTTTAAAAACAACTGATAAATCAGACGTTATTAAAATTCTAACAGAATAAAGAACTTTTGGTATTCTAGTTTATTTTTTCTCAAAATAGGATTTTCACTTAGTGAGAATCCTTTTGTTGTTATCAGAAGCAAGTTTGATAAAGGATTTATTATATGAAAAAAGAAAACCCCTTTTGCATAGATGGAGTTTGGCTAAGAGATAAAGAAGGACGTGTTCGTATATTACATGGTTGCAATATTAGTGGGCTAACAAAGACACCTGCAGTATTCATGGGCGAAGCATCATGTGCACAGAGTCTATCTTCTGCAGAAATATCTTTTGTTGGTTATCCTTTTCCAGAAGAAGAGGCAGACGAACATTTTGCGCGCCTTACATCTTGGGGTTTTACTTTTTTGCGTTGGGTTATTACCTGGGAGGCTGTTGAGCATGCTGGTCCCGAGCTCTATGATGAAGATTATTTAGCTTATGTACGAAGACTTTTAAAAAAATGCGAAGAATACGAAATAACTGTTTTTATAGATCCTTATCAAGATGCTTGGAGTCGTTTTACAGGGGGCGAAGGGGCTCCTGCTTGGACACTTGAAAGTGTAGGTTTTGATATATCTAAATTATCGGTAACAGGATCTGCGCTTGAACAACAAGCAGAAGATTGTCCTCAAACTACAGGCCTTATAAACCATGATTATTATGCCTATGCTACTATGTCTACACTCTTTTTTGCTGGAGATACTCTTGCTCCACACTTACAAATAGAAGGTGAGGGGATTCAAACTTATTTACAAAATCACTTTATAAATGCAATGGTGCACACAGCGCGCCGTCTTAAGGACTGTAAGGCAATTGTTGGTTTTGGAGTTTTTAATGAGCCAAATGGCGGTTATATCGGAAATACAAATTTGTCACACCTAAATTTAATAAGCAAAGAAGTAAATACCTTATTTAGAGAGGGTTTTGAATGTCCTTGGAAAAAAGCAGGTGTATGGACAGAGACAGATGGTAAAGCAGAGATATTAAAGCCAGACTATTTTTCTGTTGTAGATGGAAGAAAAATACATTTTGCACAAGATTTTTTAAAACCTTTTCTAAAAACGTACATTGCCTCCTTCCAAAAAAAGCATAGTCATTATCTCTTTTTTGTAGATGGTAAGTCAAATGCCGCTCTTTCTTTATGGTCAAAGGAGACAGATGACGAGTTTTCTAAAATTGTAGATGCGTTCCAGTGGCATGGTGGTAATTCACTGATCTTAACACAGCGGCAATCGGTTTTTTCAGATAATAGAGAAAATGTGGGGACTGCTAATTCTGGCACAGAAGATAAAAGCCTTCATAACGAATACGTATTTAGCCGCCCGTACGCTCTGGCAATAGCAGGGATTCCCTTGCAAATGAAATTCAATGCAGATAAGCAGAATCCCGTATTTGAGTTTGAATGGGAGGCTACAGAAGGTACAACAGAAATTTTTGTACCTCAAATCTGGTTTCCTAATGGGTGGACTATACATATTAACAGCAGTTGCGAAGTAATTGCAAACTGCTCAGGTAATTATGCTTATATTAGTGGTGTTATAGGAAAGTGTAAAGCTACTGTTCTTTCGATGTAACTGTTTAAAAGGAGAAAGAGCTCAACTTGACAAGCGAGCTCTTTCAGTTTTGTGTTGTAAGGATGATAAGTTTACTTATCATCTTAAGTGTAACTCTGCTTTTGTGTATATGCAATGTGCCATTTGGCACATTCGAAAGAAATTTTCTCTGTTTTTTCATCAAATTACATCAATAAAGATAAGAATCAGGTCAGTATCTTGACATTTTCTTAAAATTCATACATTGTATAGACTAGTTTGACATATTGTATGCAATATGTCATATTAAAAATAAGAATTATTTTACTTGTAAAATGGAGAATATTACATGGTTGTTAAACCGATGATACGCAGCAATGTCTGCATTAACGCTCATCCTCAGGGTTGTAAAAAAAATGTTGAGGATCAAATTGCATATGTTGAATCTTTAAATGCAAAGAGAAACACAGAAACTTCACCAAAGAATGTTTTGGTTCTTGGCTGCTCGACCGGTTATGGTTTGGCAAGTCGTATTGTTTCTACCTTTGGGTATGGCTCTGCAACAGTTGGTGTTTCTTTTGAAAAACCTGGAACTGAAACAAAGGGCGGAACACCTGGTTGGTACAATAACCTTGCCTTCGATGCGTGTGCTGCTAAAAAAGGAATTTATTCAGAAACTTTAAACGGCGATGCTTTTTCTGACGATGTAAGAAATCAAGTTGTCGAAATTGCAAAAAAACAAAATATCCAATTTGACTTGGTTGTATATAGTTTGGCAAGCCCAGTACGTACTGATCCAAAAACTGGAGAAATGTACCGCTCAGTTATTAAGCCGATTGGAAAAACATATTCAGGCTTAACTATCGATGCAATGACAGGCGAATTAAAAGAAATGTCTGCAGAACCTGCAAACGAAGAGGAGCAAGCTCAAACAGTAAAAGTTATGGGTGGCGAAGACTGGGTGTTGTGGATGGAGTGCTTACAAGCAAACGGCGTTCTTGCTAACGGTTGTACAACAGTTGCATACTCATATGTAGGACCTGCAATTTCGCAAGATATTTATAGACATGGTACGATTGGGCGCGCAAAAGATCATCTAGAAAAATCTGCTGGAGAAATTACTGCAGCATTAAGTGGAATTAATGGTAGTGCCTATGTTTCGGTTAATAAAGGTCTTGTAACTCGCTCAAGTGCAGTTATTCCAATTATTCCTTTGTATTTATCAGTGCTTTTCAAGGTTATGAAAGAGCAAGGTTCACACGAAGGATGCATTGAGCAAATTGAGCGATTATATACCGATAGATTATATATTGGTAACGATAAGGCTGTTCCAGTAGATAGCGAGAACCGTATTCGTATAGACGACTGGGAGATGGATCCAAAAGTTCAAACTGAGGTAGATAAAATTATGCCACAAGTTACGAGCGAAAACAGCGCAGAACTTGCAGATCTTGTTGGTTATCGACACGACTTTTTAGTAGCAAGCGGCTTCGATGTAGAAGGCGTAGATTATAATGCAGAAGTTTCTTTAGGAGGAATTTAATGAACGAACAATTTATTTTAAGTATAATGGACAAATTTAACGACAGTGATATTACTTCTTTAAAACTAAAACTTGGCGAAACAAGTTTGGTTTTAGGAAAAGGACAAGAAACAGTTCAGGTGGTTTCAGCCCCTGTTGCTGCGCAAATGCCTACACAGGTAGCAATGCCAGCTGTTGCAGCAGCACCTGTTGCACAAGCAGCTCCTACAGCACAGCCTTCAGTACAAGCAGATGTAGCAAGCCCTGCAGCTGAAGGTACAGTAATCAAAAGTCCAATCGTAGGTACTTTCTATCGCTCACCATCTCCAGATGCGCCTTCTTATGTTGAAGAAGGAAAATCAGTAAAAAAAGGTGATGCCTTGTGTATCCTCGAAGCAATGAAAATGATGAACTCACTTGAGGCTGAATTTGATT
>CAYJNB010000064.1:272-10204 GCA_964371205.1 uncultured Treponemataceae bacterium | reverse complement strand
ACGGAAGCGGCGCAATCTCTTGCTTAAATAATTCTATGCTGCAATAAGCCGCGACCCTTGCCTTTATATCCAAGTTTTAGTATATTCATACCATGGAAAGTATGGATTGGCTATATAGCGATACAGTAAAGGATCATTTTATGAATCCTAAAAACGTTCTCATGGATGATGAATCTACGTGGGAATGTGACGGACGAGGAATTGTTGGAAATATAAAATGTGGAGATCAAATGCTTATTTTACTCCGCATTACAAACGATATTATTACAGACATTCGTTGGAAAACATACGGATGTGCAAGTGCAATTGCATCAACTTCTATTTTATCTGAAGCAGTAAAGGGTATGAATATTACAGAAGCATACAAGATGCGCCCACAAGATATTGTGGCAAAACTTGATGGCTTACCTGCAAATAAAATTCACTGCTCAGTTTTAGGAGACAAGGCATTACGCTCTGCTATTGATGACTATTTAACAAAAAATAACCGCGCTACCTTTGAAGGAACTGAAGAAGTAGAAGTTATTTGTCATTGTTTAAACATAACCGATCGCGACTTAGAAGAAGCCTACAAAGAAGGTAGTCGGTCGTGGGAAGATTTACAAGCAAAGACAAAAATAGGTTCTGCATGCGGAAGTTGCAAAACAAAGGCAATGGAAAAAATGCACGAACTCGAACACCTCTACGGGTAGTTACAACTAGTATGCTTCAACTACTTGGGTTGCGGTGCGAATGTTTTCTGCTATGTCAGTAAGTGTAATTGTAATAACGTTGCGCCCAGGGTGCAATAAAACAGAACCAAGTAATTGCTTATCATTCGACGGATATGCTATCGAGAACGGAAAGTGTTTTGTGGAAAAAGCACTTAGTACATCCTTTTTTTGGGAAAGCATATTATAGTCAACAGATGTTGCCTCTTGCCCGTTAATTAGCACAGTACTCTTATGGGTAATTGTTGCTGCCGTACTTCTCGAGCGATACAAATAATACGTACCAGAAGGTACTGTTCGTCTCGTATCGAGATCATATTCGGTACCACGGCTATCGATCAGTGAAAGAGAATATACAGGAGGCAATCTTGGTGTTTCTAGGCGTGGTAAAATAATGAGAGGGTTAAAAACCGTTCGATTCTTTATATCATAAGTAATTAGGATTACACCCGACTCATCTATTTGCCAAGCAGAAGAGCCACTCTCTCCAATGGTCTGTACATTTCTAAGCGTTTTTGCTCTATTTGTAAGCGAAATTTCTTTTAAATTACCGTATGCACAAACAATATCGTTATCATGTTTTACAATAAGAGTATTTCCTAGAGTAGAAGGAAACCCAAATTGAGGATCTTTTGCCATTCGTATTAGCACCTTGCCTGCTGCTGTAGATGTTACAGTATCGCTTTTTGAGAATACAAGAGCTGGAGAATAAGCATCTTTCATACTATCGCCAAAATACATGGCTATATCGTCGCTCACATTTGAGTCTGAAATTGGTTGAGGGTATTCAAAACTACATACAAGCATTAATGAAAAACAACAAGTTAAGACGCTTACAATTTTTTTGAACATATTTATTCCTTTTCTAAAGTTACCTTTGACACTGTCTCTCCACGTGTAATATACAATGCATCCTCATTTGCAATCATGTGAGCATTAGTTGCGTCAAACTGAAATGAACCAAGCATATATTTTTCATCTTCTATAAATGAGATTCTATAAGTGTTGTTTTCTACAGAAAGGACAGCTAAAACAGCATTGTGAAGCTCTTCTACAGTTAGTATTTTTCCTTTTAGAGGAATATATAATACATCTTCTGTTTCAAAATTAAAAATACCTAAACCATCTGCTGTATTAAAGTATACACTACTCTCATCTAAAGAAAATTGTATTGCAGTTTGCTCTAATACTTCACTATCTAGATATGTATGAAAAATTATTTTATTTTGTCCATCGGCATACTTAGAAACAGTAAAGCGTTGTTTATCTAGACCACTAATTGCTGCAGTTAAGAAACCTGACTCGGAAATTGCTGCACCAAAAACAACCTCGTGTTCACTGCCTCCTGGGTAGAAAGAAAAGCGTTTTTCTCCATTAGGAAGCAAACCAACAAGGTTCCCATCTGCAAAACCTATAATACTACCATTTGACGATGAATCAAAGGCTGTAATAGGTGTGTATTGTTCGTATGTCCATAATCGTGCTGCATCTGGAGCAAACTGAGCTACAGAGTTGCCTCCAGGTAAAAATACAAATATTCGGTCTTTGTCAAAAAATGGAAAGCCCGCTACTTCAAAATGTGCAAGTTCTTCTTGCATATTAAACAAGCTAAAGTCTGTGCTCGACTCAGTATATTCAGCATTGTACGTTGTAGAAATAGCTGCATTATATGTATATGGCTTCTTTTGCAAAATGGTGCCATCCGGCGAAATATATCCGTAATGTTGTGCAGTTTTATAGGGGATTCCAAGCGTATGTAAGTTAGCTGATTCTGCATCTATTTCTGTGTTATTTACTAAAACACTCCAGTGTGGGTTTAGAGAAAAACCATTGTTAACTGCCTTAACAGAAAGTGTTGTATAGACAAATAAAAATAACAAAGTAATGGAAAGGATGATAATTATTCTTTTTCGGTTCATTTGCACTATGGTATAATAGGAATGAACGAAAGTCAACAACCCCAAATCAATTAATTATGATCAAACTTAATGCATATGCTGCACTTTTTAGGTAGTTACTTTTACAAGAGACGGTTCAATCTTTATTAGTCAAAAACTAATACTTGGAAATTTTGCAAATAGAGAAACAATATATTCAATCGCAGAATAAAAAAGTTGAATAATAAAACCAATAGGCTGTAACAATGAAGGAAAAACAAGAACAATTGGTATACAGATAATTCCACAAGTTAAAAACCATAATGCAAGTGGAGAGACAACTACCGAAGAAAGTATACCTATCGGGGTTACAAGCGAAAAAAATGCAATAGTAAAGGGAGCGGTAAATACCTGTGCCGATAGGGATGCAGTAAAGGGAGATGTTATAGTTTTTCTAATTGGTAAGAGAGCGGTTAATGCATTTCCAAGCAGTACAATTCCAAATAAGGCGCCGTACGAAAGTAAAAAAGAAAGCTGAATTGTATGACTTGGCACTGCTATTGTTTGAAAAATGAATGCAGCACAGAGAATATCGAGCATTTTAGGGTTTAGGCCAGATATAGCGCATAGACTTATAAGCGTAGCACAGAGTAAGGCGCGTAATAACGAAGGAGAAACCCCGGCAAACCAAACAAAGAGTGTCATGCACATAAGCGAAAAAAGTATTGTTAAACGTTTTCCACCTATACACTTTCCCAAAACTGCACTTAAACCGCCAAATAAAGACAAGTGCATTCCAGATAGAGCGAGTACATGCGAAAGACCAGCCACTCTAAAATTATCTGCAAGTTCTAAGTGCAAATATTCTCGAGACCCAGAAAGCAAGGCAAGTAATAGTCCGCCAGCATCATTCCAAGTATATAAAAGACGCTTGAGTTGAAGACGAAAATCACTTCGGATTTTGTTTAGTGAGGTGCTCCAGCTTGTATGTTCACGAGGAGAAACAGCTGACACATAAAACAAAGGAAATTCTTGAGACATACGTCCATAAAACGTACAAATTAAACCCTGCTCTATAAGAGGAGGCATACCTTGCGCCTGGGTAGAAGTATTCTTTACATAGGAACTTGTCTGTGAGTAAAGCTTTCCTGGGTAGTAAGCCTCTACTAATTGTGATGGAACTATGAGAGAGAGAGTTCCTTCGGCACTGGAAGAAACAGAGATTGATTGTGCAGCACTTGTTTTAAACAACAGACTATAATCGCCTCGAGAAGTTGGAACTGGACTTGTTAGGATTTTTCCACTAATGGACAGTATTTTCTCTTGCGGTAGAAGTGTTTGTACAGGCACTCTTGCCCACAATAGCCGAGTAAGGCTACAAAAAGCCAAAATAAGCGCAATACCATATAGGATACTCGCATACAAAATACATTTTTGCTTATTAATAAAAATAGTTTTACATACAAAGACACAGAAAAACACTGCACCAACAATAAGGGCTGTGTTTACACCAAGGTATACGCCAGAGTAAAACACGCTAGCGAATACGGGAAAGATAGCCGTACAAATCGGCCATCTTATAATGTGCTCTTTTTTTACCACTTAAGCCTCGCGAGTGCGTCGCGAGCAGCCTCCGAAATTTCTTCTGGGTAGTTTTGAATATAACTGACGTATAATAATGTGTCAAAAGAAGATTTATCGCCAAGCTCTCCTAACGCATTAATAACTGATAGAACAACACTTTTGTCAAAGATACCGTTCAGTTCCGCTTGTGAGTTAATTGCCGAAAGGTAGCCGGAAAGCACCTTTGTAGCATCTGCAGTTTGCATTTTACCAAGAGTTGTTATAATGCGTATAAACTGTTCTGCAGGAAGTAACCCGTTTTTAAATTCGGTTTGTCCTAAAATAAAATAGTTTATAACTGAAACTGCTGCAGGAGTGTACGTCAGTTTATTAATCTCCTGCAAAGACTCTTGGCGAAGTGCCATAACATCATCAGAGATACGAGATCCCTCATTAATATTAATAGATATCGACAATGCTTTTTGTGCAATTTTTCCATGAATTTCATTAGAAATTTGTGTGTTTTTTACAGAAACTCTAAAAACAGCTAGTTTTTCTTTAGCAGTATGATTCTTTTCTAAAAAACTAACAACATTTTGCTCATAGTCAGTAGATATGCTGTTAATTGCTATTTGGATGAATTGTTGTGTGTCGGAATTTTCTGTCGTTAATAAGGCCTCAAACAATGCAGAAAATGACGATACATCTGCAAACTGACCAAGTGTTTTTACCGCTGAATCAACGGCTAATACTTCTCTACTCTCTTCGCTTAAAGCTGATTGTTCTAAGACATATCTATTTAAAGCTTGAATAGTTTCGCTAGTCTTATATGAACCAACACTCAATACGTTAATAACTGAGGAGCGAATCTCATCATCCTTATAAGAGGAAAAGACATTCCACAAAAGCTGTGTGTAAGCCAAATCAGCTTTATTTTGCATAAGACCTTTTAGCGAAGTAATCGTTAAGGTACGTAATGCATCGTTAGAGCCTAAAACTTCTTTATTTTCAGTAGCAAATTCAAGAGCCTTTATATACAAAGAAGAATCGCTCATTTTTTTACTTACCATGTCGTCTAAGACAGAAATTTTATTGTCTATACTTCCTAACAAAAATTCTCTTTCATATTGCAATAATGTAGTATCTTGCGCAAAAGCAAAAATACTTAAAAAAAAGAGAAAAAGGGCTGTAATATAACTTTTCATACTATATCCTCTCAGTATATAATAGCATAAATCAGATGAAAAATCACCTAGTAAAGCTTGAATATATTGAATTTCCCCTTATTTTTTTACTTTTTGTACTCCCGCCACTACGCTCCAATACTTTGGGGGCTACAATTACTCTGTTTGTACCAGTGCTCTTTCTTTGCTACTACACTCTTATAGGCGCTTATTTTTATGTTCGCTCCCCCCGACTACATTCTTTGCCATTCAAAAAGGTTATAATCTCAAGTGTAACTTGTTTTGTTTTAATTATGCTCGGAATGTTTTCTCTCTCTGCACTTGCTGAATATGTAGGATATAACGACAAGATAGCGCAAGGTTTTACAGATGCATTAACAACAGAAAAATTGAATTCTCTTAGGCTTATCCACTTATTTGTTTCTACACTTGTCCTTGCATGCTTTGAGGAGCTACTTTTTCGCTATTATTTGCCTGAGCGTGGTGCACAATTTTTATCATTATTCATAAAGAAGAATTACCGTGTTTGTTGTATTGTTAGCGAATTATTCGCGCTATTTTGCTTTGCATTTGCACATCGGTACCTAGGATTCTTTGCAGTTTTAAATGCTTTTTTTGCTGGGAGCCTTTTTAGATTAACAGTAAAAAAAACAGGTACTATCATTAGTACCTGCATTGTGCATACATTCTATAATTTTATTTTACTTCTTTTTTACTATTATTCGTAACTAGACAGCTGCATGTATACTTGTTCTGCTAAACCAAAACCTGCTGTCTTTGTCATAGAAGTAGAAAACTCATCGTAAAGCATATCTTCGTAAATTTTTTGAGCTTGACTATTTTCGTTGCCAAAGAGATTTGTTTTATTAATTGTGTTACGCATAGATGAGAGCATTATTTTTACAATAAAACCTTCGAGTTCTTGTGCTTTTTGATAGAGTTTGCTTGATTTATCAACTTCTACATCTTTTCGTACTAATGAACTACTCTCTGTTTGAGCGGCAGTTCTTTCTGCCTCGTGCGCACTCTTTGCTTGTTCTACAAGGCTATTAAACTCTTGCATGTCATTGGTTTCTAGCGCACTTTGCGCAGTAGTTGCAAGTCCTGCTCCTCCAAAAAGAGAAGAGGCACTTGCTGTTTGAGAAAGTGATTGTAAACCTATGCTTGCATTTGTCATTTTATATCCTTCTTTTATCCTTACGTCTTAATTATCTATACTATTTACGTTTTATTAGCGTTTTAAATTTGCTGCAGTAGAAAGCATAGTGTCGCTTGTTTGGATTGCTTTTGAGCTAAATTCGTAAGCTCTTTGTGCTACAATCATTTGTACCATTTCGTTTACAGTAGAAACATTCGACATTTCGATAAACTTATGCTTTGTAACACCCATTCCTTCAAAACCTGGGATTCCCGCAATTGGATCGCCTGATGCATTCGAAACTTTAAAGAGGTTATCGCCCTCAGCAGTAAGACCAGCAGGATTTGGGAATCGATACAGTTCCATTTGTCCAATATCTACTGGATCATCATTTCCAAATATTTTTATGGTTGCTCGTCCATCATCGCTTATTGTAAGGCTTTCAAGAGTAGACCCTTCGGGTAAAATAATTTCTGGCATTACACGAAGTCCGTTTGAAGTTACTAACTGTCCATCAGAATCGATTTTAAATGAACCGTCTCTCGTATAAGCAAAAGATCCATCGTATTGTTGCACACGAAAAAAGCCTTCGCCTACAATAGCAAGATCAGAAATTACTCCCGAATTTTGTAAAGATCCTTGCTCATGAATACGCTGAGTTGCCGCAATTTTAACACCATTACCCATTTGAATACCAACTGGAGTTACAGTGTCTTCTGTTGCTGGGGTTCCTGCAAGTTTTACATTTTGATACACAAGATCTTCAAACTCTGCACGTTGCTTTTTATATCCTGTTGTGTTTACGTTCGACAAGTTATTAGAAATTGCATCTATATTTGCTTGTTGTCCATTCATTCCAGTTGCTGCTGTCCATAAACTTCTTACCATATCTTACCTCTGTTTAAATTTAATCTCCACAGCCTCATAAAGTGTGTCACACACGCTTTTCAAGGTGCGAGGAATCGCCCCCCGCTTGTAACAACCATTAAAAATTGTTACCCAAAACTATATTGGGGACTCTATCTAATGTTTACTACGCGCCCCCACAGAGTAGACATAAGGGTGTCTTCTGCTTGGACGGTTTTTTGGTTTGCTTCGTACGCGCGGTTTACTTCAATCATTTGTACCATTTCGTTTATTACGTTTACGTTCGATGTTTCGGTAAAACCTTGCATAATGCCTGGGCGCTGAACTCCTTCTGCAATAAAGGCTTCGCCAGAAATTTCATTTGATGCATACATACTTCCGCCCATTTTGCGTAAGTATCGGTCATCATCAAATGCTACTACTTTGAGACGATCAATAAATTCCATATTCTCTTCTGAAAAAATCTGACCATCTTTATTTATTATAAAACCAATATCTTGCACATCGATGTAGCCATTTTCGCCTAAAACTGGATACCCTTCTTTAGTTTCGAGGTAGCCTTCTTTGCCCACAATAAAGTTTCCATTTCTTGTATAACGCTCACCGAGCGGCGTTTGCACAGCCAAAAATCCTGAACCGCTGAGAGCTACATCAGTATTGCTATCTGATTGTTTAAAGGAGCCTTGTTCAAAAACAGTGTATAATTCGTTGAGTTCAACTCCAAGTCCGAGCTTACCAATTACAGGAGCTCTATCTTCTGAGCCGGGAGGGATGAGTCTTACCCCATCATCATTTGTGCGACGCAATAATAACTCTGGAAAATTCTTGCTAACTGCAACATCGCGTTTATAGCCGGTTGTGTCAACATTTGCCAAATTGTTTGAGATCGCGTCCAGTCGGTATTGTTGCGCATTCATTCCGCTTGCGCCAATGTACCAGCCTCTAATCATATTGCCTCCAAAAACTCACGATAATTAATCACTGTTCATTAATATATCGGTTTTTTAATGAATGAGTTTAGAGAGAATTACAGAAATTTAACAGTGCACTGAATTCTAATTCTTTTATCTAAAATACGTTTTGTTTGCTTGTTATTTTTTTTCTACTGTAGTATATTAGTATATAGCAATCTACAGCCGATGCTTACCTATTTCGGCTAAACTATTAGGAGGAAACTATGAAGGCGATAAGCGTTCCAGAACCAAAAAAAATTGAAATTGTTGATATTCCATCTCCACAAATTAATACCCCAGATGATGTAAAAGTAAAAATGCTTTACACAGGGATTTGTGGTTCAGATATTCACTTTTATCATGGCACCTTAAGTGTTGCTGAGTATCCAAGGATTATTGGGCACGAAGGTGTTGGTATTGTAACAGAGGTGGGAGCTAATGTTACAAAGGTAAAAGTTGGAGACCATGTTATTGGTGAGCCACTCGTTTCTTGTGGACATTGTTACTCTTGTAAAAAAGGGCGCCCAAATGCATGCTACACCATGAAGGCACGCGGATGTCATGTTGATGGCTGCTTTGCAGAAGAATATGTATATCCACAAGATGTTGTACACAAAATCGGGAACAATCGTAGTATGCAAGAAATGGTTCTTATTGAACCATACAGTATTGCAGCTCAAGTGTGCTTTAGAGGACGCATTTCTGAAGGAGACTGGGTTTGGATTATTGGAGCAGGACCAATTGGGCTGACTGTTGCAGATGCTGCAAAAAATATTTACAATGCTAATGTAATTATTACAGACCTTATAGATTCTCGTCTCGAAACGGCAAAAAAAATCAATGTAGACCACGCTATTAATTCTAAAGGAATTGACATTGAACAAACTATAAAAGACATTACCGGACCATATGGACCAAACGTAGTTGTCGATGCTGTTTGTATGCCACAAACATTCCAACAAGCAATTAAAATTGCCTCTCCTGCAGGCCGCATAGTAGATCTATCTTTCTCTGATAAAGAATTTTCTGTACCACTCGTAGAAATTACAAAAAAAGAACTCGATATTGTTGGAGCACGCCACCAAACACATATGTTCCCAAAAGTAATTGAATGGTTTGAAACAGATAAACTACATCAAGAATTAATTATAACAAAAGAAGTACCCTATACAGATATTTTAGAAGCCTTTGAACTTATTGAGCAAAAGCCAGATGAGGTAACAAAGATACTTCTTAAATGGTAGTCGTAAAAACAACATCCTGTTGTTTTTACTTAACTAGTTTTGCGTTACAAAACTAGACCGATGATAGTGCCCGCTATGATGAAGTTACAGTCTGAGTTTGTGGGTTGCTATACCAATACTTTACAGGTTTTCTTTAGAAAACCTGCTAAGGTGCTCAACATAATTTTCTATTTGAAGAATAATTTATAAAGCACCGTTAAACTCATTCTCTAAGTGCGCCATCCATGGCTTAGATATCTTCGGGAACCAACTTTCTGTTGTTTTTACTTAACTAGTTTTGCTATGCAAAACTAGACCGATGGCGTGTCCATGATGAAGTTAAAGCCTGAGTTTGTGGGTTACTATACCAATACTTTACAGGTTTTCTTTAGAAAACCTGCTAAGGTGCTCAACATA
>CAYJNB010000064.1:0-172 GCA_964371205.1 uncultured Treponemataceae bacterium | reverse complement strand
GCCATCCATGGCTTAGATATCTTCGGGAACCAACTTTCTGTTGTTTTTACTTAACAGCTGTTCTCAATTTTTCCTCTTGTCCGTTTTCGCAAATAGTAGTATACTAAACTTATGGACAAGATTCTGTATAAAGGCAAAGGTCGTTAAATTAACTTCGTGTTAATTTAACTTA
>CAYJNB010000063.1:1814-10309 GCA_964371205.1 uncultured Treponemataceae bacterium | reverse complement strand
TTTGCCATTTTGGCTCTATACTTTCAAAAGGATACTTCGACATAGCGTTATTTTAGAAGAAATTGCGGTTTTATGCAATATATACGGGGCACCTCTTAGTCTTCCAGATCTTCAATAAGAAAGGCCTCTTCGTCTTCTGCAATATTTGTGCCCCGCTTTGAGTAGTCGGTATTGTCGACCGGAAGATGCTGTAGGTATGCATTTATTGATTCTTGTAAGAATACACGAATATAAGCTTGCAGTGTAGTTTGCTCATTGAACGAGAGTGGTTTTGAAAAAAGTAATACAATATAGAATCGATCTTCATGCATATAAGTTTTAAAGACTGCTACGTTGCAAAAAATTTTATGATTACGTAGAATGAGAGCTGCATTAGAAAATACTGATTTTTCTAAAAATGGCATTTCTGTTGAAGGTTGAATAGAACAGAGAAGTCCTGCAAGACTTATGTTGTGAATTTTTAAAGTAAACTGCCTACTATCTTTTTGGCAGATAAGGCCTATTGTATTGTCTGCCTGGCAAGTTACCCGCACAAAGTTACGCTTACCTTTAGCTTCATTAATTTCTAGTATTCCTTGTATATAGTCGTGGATAATTTCATTTTGCTGTCCGAGATCTATAAAACCGGCCGGAATAGGAGAGTGTAATAGAAAATGGTTTTTATCACTTGGACTTGCAACCGCCGACATTACCCCTAACAAAACATCAGAAAGGGCTTCTTCTTCAGAAAAACTGGAAACAAAGTTATGCCACTGATCAATATGCATTTCTCTATCGATACATATAAAACAAACAGCATTTGGGTCTTTTCGTAGTAGAGACTTTAGGCGTCTATAACTATGTAATATATAGGTTTCGTATCCTGAGTTAAATAAGTGAGGAACTATAACAGTTTGAAATTCTTGAGGTGGGTTTATAAAATAAATTTTTCTCCCCAAATCAAAATTTGTTGTGCTCACAATATCTCCTTAAGTAGAGAAAACAAGTTTTGTGTAAAAGTAGTATGCGTTTGTTTATTAACTTATCTTTTTCTCAGTTTCAAATGTAAACTCGCTAATGGTGTTTGTTAATTCTGCCATTCTCTCTACATTTTGATCAGCAATAGTTTTAACAGAAACAAGAGAATTCTTTATTGAATCAGCTTTTTGATTCATATTATCTACAGCACCTTCAATTGTTTGTCTACGAGAGGTAAGTGATTCAATTTCGTCAACAATGGTTGAGCTATCTCCAAGAATTTTCGATGCCTCGGATTTTACCGAATGCGTAATATCGGTAATTTGTCGAATAGCTTCAAGAACCTGGTTGCTTCCTGCTGCTTGCTCTTGCATAGCATTCATAACATGCATCTCTTGTGTATCCACTTGTTCTGCTTGCTTGAAAATATTGTCAAACTGAGCTTCTACAGCTTGAATATTTGATGAAATATCCATAATAGATTGCTTAAGTGTTGTTAAACGACTCGAAATAGCCTTTCCTTGTACGTTTGAATCATCAGCTAGTTTTCGAATTTCGTCTGCAACAACCGCAAATCCTTTTCCGGCTTCTCCTGCATGTGCCGCTTCAATTGCAGCATTCATAGCAAGTAAGTTTGTTTGATCTGCAATATTTTGGATTACAGCACTTGCTTCAATGAGCCCCTCTGACTCTGTTAAAATCTTCTCGGAGATAGTAACAGTTTCTTGTACTTTACTCAAGCCTACTTCCGATGCATTAGTTAATTCTTTTACAGATGCACCGGTATTGTTCAAAGTAGTTGTTACAGAATTAATGCTTGCAACCATTTCTTCTATAGCAGCAGATGATTGTACAACATTAGAAGACTGCATAATAATATTTTTATCAAGATTCAAAAGCGATTCTTTAATATGCTCCACAAGTAACTTTGCCGAAGCGAGCCCTTCCGATTGTTTTGTTGTAACATCTTTAACGTCTACAACACCTTGTTCAACATCACTTGCATTAGTTGTTGAAAGTGTTAATCCGTTTGCCATATTTTTAACACCGGTAGTGTTTAGTTTGAGTGTTTTTTCAACACCGGTTAGGATATTTTTTGTTTCTGTGTAAAATTGATTCAGATTATTTGTTAAAATACCATATTCATCCCGTGTTATTACTTCTACTAAATCAAATGAATAATCCTTTTTTGCTAGGAGAGAAAGAGATTCTGTTATGTTTCCAAGTACTTTGGTGTTTTCTCGTGTATAAAATAGAAGACTAAATATACCTGCAAGAATACTAACTATACCAACAGGTATCATTGCGTGGAAGTAAGAGTTGAAGGTAAAGTTTTTTTCTCCCATGTGTAGTGGAACAGCATACGAAGAGATAAATAAACCTGATAAAAGGAATAATCCTAATATAAGAGTTTTTGTTTTCTGCGTTATTTGTATAAATTCTTTTTTTAATGGTAGCCATTTTAATGATCTCTCATAAAGGATAGTACAGC
The DNA here is from genome assembly GCA_964371205.1 of uncultured Treponemataceae bacterium. GTDB lineage: Bacteria > Spirochaetota > Spirochaetia > Treponematales > Treponemataceae > CAYJNB01. The sequence continues at coordinate 7,860 of CAYJNB010000063.1, read as the reverse complement.
GAACTATAAAAAAAGTACCAATGGTAAACGTAAATCCTAATTCATTAAGCACAAAGGCAACCGGCTGTGTTATTACTCCAAGACTTTCATTAATTGGAACAAGAACTATTGGCACAACAATATTAGTAATAAAAGGAAAAACAATAATAAGCACTTGATAGATATTTACTGCTTTATTCGTTTGTTTTAAGCTCTCCGGTGTTCCATCATAAGACTGTAATTTTTTTTGTAAGAGTGCTGTTGCTGTAAAGGGTAGTGAATAAGCAATTGCTTGAATTATTACTAATGCAGGGCTTGATAAAACAGTTATTGCGCTTGTCCAAGTATAGGTTCCATAATAAATCATTTGAAATAAACCAGCAAATCCAGGCAATACAGTTGCGCAGAAAAAAAGTACTGATACTTTTAAGGGTAATCTAGGTGCTTGCGAAGCTAACATCTTCGTCCTCCATGGTGTAAAATAAAAATACCATTTTTATGGTACACCCATATGGTATATTTTACAAGGTCGATTTGTAAAAAGTTTGAGAAATAAAGCTATATACTATTTTCTGTCAAATGATTCAAATATGTGGCAGTAGGTATATTACATTGACAACACAATAAACTAATGCTACTATGGTTAAGTATTTTTTAAGTTTCTGTAGTATTACTGTAATTATAAAAAAAATACAATTTTGCATAAAATAAGGAGAAGAAGATGCAAACGACATTAATTTTGCTAGCAACATTTTTAGTTGCTTTTGGAACATTGATTCCAACCTACGTTATGACACGTAGAAAAAAAACATCAGAGGACGATTGGGCTGTTGCTGATCGTAGCTTGCCGCTGTACGTTGTAATTGGAACACAAATGGCTAGTGCAATGGGTGGTGGTATCTTAGTTGGACACCTTGGAAATGCATACATGAACGGTGTTGCAATTATAATTTACGGAATTTTGGCTAACTTACCATTCTTGTTGATTATGATTCCTGCAAAATGGATTCGACATAATAAATTTTCGACAGTTCCAGAAATTTTTAAATCTTATGCAGGTAATAGTAAATTTGTAACTATGCTTGCTGCTTTTATGACTATTTGTGTGCCATTTGGCTGGCTCACCTCTCAAATAACTGCGTTTGGAAATATTTATAGTAGTATTACCGGGTTAGACTATAATGCACTATGTATCTTTTTTGCATTTATGAGTTTAATGTTTGTTATTCCAGCTGGTCTTAAAACAGTTGCATGGACAGACTTTATATTTGCCTGCTTTATGATTTTTATGTGTATTATAGCTGCTGTATACGTAACCGGCATGGGTGATGGTGTAGCAACTATTTTAGCAAAGGCTGACCCGCAAAAACTTTCTTTTGGTGGTTCGGTAGAAAAAATTGGAATGACAACAATTGTACTTTGGATTTTCTCGGCCCTTCCTGGTGGAGCAACAAACCAATTATACTTCCAACGTGTTTGTGCAATTAAAGAAGAAAAAGATGTAGCAAAATCTCTTGGTTTATCTGCATTATTAAATATTATTGCATTTGTTTGGGCTATTTACATGGGTATGAGTATTTCTACAATAAATACAGAGCTCGCTCGCAATACTGCAACTGGTTGGTTTATGTCACAATTACCACTTCCTCTTTTAGCAGGATTTGCAGCACTTGTTTTTGCTACTATGATGTCTACTGCATCTAGTGGGGTACAATCTGTAGTTGTAAATATTACACGCGATATTATTGCAACTCTTAAACCTGATACTAGTTCTGAAAAAATGCTTAAATACTCTCGCCTTCTTTCTATTGTAACATTAGTTGTAGCAGTTTTAATGTGTTTAGTATTTACCGATACATTGAATTGGCTTGTAGCAACCTATGCATTCTCTGCAGCTACATTGCTTTGTCCAATCTACATTACCTATGCATTTAGAAACAAGAAATTTGTTACTAAAGAAGGTCTTATTGCCGCTATGATTGCAGGTGTAATTGGTTGTGCAGTAGCAATGATTCTTAAAACAGCAATTAACTATGCAATTATGGGTATTGTATTCTCATTTGTTGCTATGATGATTGTTTGTTCAATTACAAGTAAAAAAGCACAAAACTAGGTTAGGTGATTGTATGAGTAAAAGATTTGCAATAATTGGCGCCGGTAACGGTGGTCAAGCGTTTGCTGCTTATTTATCACTAAAGGGACACACCGTAAAAATTTACGATGTGTTTCAAGAAACAGTAGATAAGTTGAACGAACTTGGTGGTGTAAAACTAGAAGGCAAAACTCAATTTGAAGGCTTTGGTAAAATTGAGCTTGCTTCTACTAACCTTGAAGAAGTAGTTACAGATACTGATATGGTAATGATTGTTTTACCATCAATTTATCATGCTGATATAACAAAGAAAATGGCGCCCTTCTTAAAAGATGGTCAAATTCTATTTATAAATCCAGCTGCCGGATTAGGTTTAGTTGCAGTAAAGAAAGCATTAGAAGATAGTGGTTGCACCGCTAAGGTAAAACTTGGTTGTTCTTCTACACTCTTATTTGCTTGCCGTGCTGTTTCTGTTGGACATGTTTCTGTATCGGGAGAAAAAACTACCTTTACAGCTGCTGCTTTACCGGAAACAGATAATGCTTTCTTTACGGATTTTTTCAAAGATACATTGCCTCAATTTAATTTTAATTCTAATGCAATAACTGTTTCATTAGATAACTTAAATGCAGTGGTGCATCCAGGTCCTACATTACTTTACACAGGTAATATTGAAGGTAAAAATGACTTTATGTACTATAAAGATTTTACCCCAACACAAGGTAAGCTCGCAGAAGCAATTGATGCTGAAAGAATGGCTATTGCTGAAGCATTAGGACAAAAAGTACAAACCACAGTTGATGCTTACATAGAAATGTATCCTACACATGGAAAAAATGTGTACGAAGTTATTGTTAATAATCCCGGATATGACGGAATTAAGGGCCAAAAACGTATGGATACTCGATATATTCTCGAAGATATTCCATATGCCTTGGAAGCATTTAAAACAATGGCACAAATTGGTGGAGTAAAAACCCCTTGCATTGATGCGATCATTACACTTGCAAGAACACTTGTAGATGGTATTGAAGAAGGGCGAACTGCAAAAAGCCTTGGTATTGAGAACATGTCTAAAGATGAGTTCTTAAAAATGTGCTTAGGTTAAATCTAGTTCTCTATTTATAGTTACAAAGCGGATATTTCTACGGAGGTATCCGCTTTTTATTTTGTTCCCAGGTTACGCTTATTAAAAAAGTAAGAAACTAGAGAGGATCCAACAATCAGTAAGCCACCGAGTAATACCATTGGTGTTGGAACTTGATTCATAAAGGCTATTCCAAATACAACAGCAAGTGGGACAGCAAGTTGGTCAAAAATGGCTACTTCTGATGCGGGTGCAAATCTATAGGCATAGGTTAAGAACACTTGTCCTAACGAGCCGGTAAGTGCAATACAGAATAAAAAGAAAATATCTATTCCCTGTGGCAAATAAAAATCGGCAATTAAAAAGGGTAGGCACGATACAACAGAAAATATCGAAAAGTGCATAACAACAGTCATTGCATGTACTCGCCCGTTAAAATAGCGTAAAAGCATATAACAAATACCGTTATAAATTGCAGAGATAAATGCAGCTGCTAAGGGAATAAAAGATGAATCAAAGCGGGGATTTGCTGCAAGCCATCCACCGGCAAAAATTACAAAAAGTAGCGTAACTTGTAGTTTTGTTGTTCTTTCCTTTAAGAAGAGAACAGAAAACAGTGTCGTAAAAATAGGTCCTGTCCTCGTAACTACGGTTGCATCTGCAATATTAGCATTACGTAATGCATAAAACGAAAAAAGAAGGCCCAATACCCCAAAAAATGAGCGTGTAAATAGGTATGGTTGGAATTTTTTAGCACCAAGATACGACTCACCTGTTTTTCGTAAAAATAAATACGAAACTCCAATTCCAATTAAATTACGAAAAAATACTTGTTGAAATACACTCACTTGAGGGTCTGTTATTCCAACAAATACTTGCATAGATGTAAAACACACTACAGAAATAATCATGTAGAGTGTTGCTTTTCCTTTATTATACATTTTTTACTCTATTGGTCGTTTATCTTCAACCCGTTTTGCCTTGCCTTCTGCAATAGGCATTGAGCCGGGTTCTTTAAACTCAATTACCGGATTTATAGTAATGAGAGCAGACATTTCGCTTTTTAGGTGGTCGCGTAATTCGTTGAGTATGCGTGAGTCGTCGGCAAAAATTTCGGGTGTAACTTCGGTTTGTACAATTAACTTGTCGAGTGCGCCCTGTTTTTCTACCACAATTAGGTAGTTTGCTCCAATTCCCGGTGTTTTTAGAAGAACTTCTTCAATTTGACTTGGGAATACGTTCACTCCATTAATAATGAGCATATCGTCTGTTCTACCGGTAAAGCGAGCAACTTTACGGTGAGTTCTACCGCATTCGCAAGGTTCAGGAATAATGCGAGTTAAATCTCGAGTGCGGTAGCGCAACAGGGGCATTGCGTCTCGGCATAAAATAGTTACTACAAGCTCGCCAATTTCGCCTTCTGCAACCGGCTCAAGGGTATCGGGATTTATAAGTTCCATTATGTAGCGGTCTTCCCAAACGTGCATACCAGAGCGGAAAATACATTCAAATGCAACGCCCGGACCGTTTAATTCGCTCATGCCGTAACAGTTATAAACTTCGATACCGAGTTTATTTTGAATTTTTTGTCGTAATTCTTCTGAGTGTGGCTCTGCTCCGGTTACTGCGAGGCGTAGTTTTATGTCGTCTTTTGTGTAGCCGGCTTCGGTTATTGCCTTATCAAGATGAAGTAGGTAACTTGGCGTTGCGTGTACCATTGTTGTGCCAAAGTCTTTCATAAACTTGAGCTGCCGAATGGTATTTCCGGCTCCGGTTGGAATTACTGTTACGCCTAATTTTTCAGCTCCATAATGGAAGCCTAGCCCCCCCGTGAACAGTCCGTAAGTCATCATGTTTTGTAATACATCGCCTTTATGTCCACCGGCTGCTGCAATAGAGCGTGCCATTGTATCGGTTGCGCGGTCAAGATCTTCTTGTGTATGGTAAATTATAGTTGGTGTACCTGTTGTACCACTAGAGGCATGAACACGGACTAAATCTTCTTTGTCGCAAGAAAGCATACCAAAAGGGTAGGCATCGCGTAAATCGTTTTTTGTGGTAAAAGGCAATTTGCGAATATCTGCAAGTGTTTTTATATCTGCACCACTTGAGATGCCGCATTTTTTAAGTTGCTCGGAATAATAGGGAGTTTTAAGTGCTAAATCAACTTGTTTTTGCAAGCCTTGTAACTGAATTGCTTCAATTTCCGCTCTTGAAGCTGTTTCGATTTTTTTATCCCAAAAGGGAACTTCACGTGTACTCATCTATTATTCCTTAACAATTTTTTTTACTCGTTGTATATTGTTTGCTTAGCCTTTTGCCTTGCTTCCTAATTCGAGTGCTTTCATATTAATTTCTACTAAAACAGGGTCTTTTACTGCAAATCTGTCATGTACTGCTTTTTCAACAGTCTCTTTTTTTACCGGAAGATACTCAAGAGCTGCCCCTATTAATACCATATTTTCGGTTTTAATATTTCCAGCCTCTTTTGCAAGTTCCGCTGTTTTTATAATGTGTGTATTTGGCAATGTATTCAATGTATCATATACGTTTTGTAATTCAGGGTAGTTTGGGATATTCACAAACGATTCTGCTGCAGTAATGATTGCTCCATCTTTTTTGAGCCAAGTAAGGTAGCGTAGTACTTCGAGCGGTTCCATAGAAAGGATCATGTCTGCACCGCCGGACGGAATTAGGTCTGAATAAATATCAGAATCAGAAATGCGTAAGTGAGCTTGTACTCCTCCACCGCGCTGACTCATTCCGTGTACTTCTGATTGTCGTACTTGAAAACCATCTTTCATTGCTGACTCTGCAATAATTGCTGCAAGAGAAAGAACCCCTTGCCCGCCAACACCTGCTAAAATTATATCGTATTTCATATTATT
>CAYJNB010000063.1:0-1714 GCA_964371205.1 uncultured Treponemataceae bacterium | reverse complement strand
TTTTCTTTTTTTGCGCGAATACGATAGGCTTCTAAGCATTCACGTACCATGATAATTACAGAAACTCCACGGTATTCAACTTCTTCTTGAATAATAGTCGCATTTTCGTCGCGTTTGGCGGGTTTTGCTTCGAGTATCTTAATATGCTCTTTTTCTACACCAAGTCCCTCAACAAGTTTTTGTAGTTGGTCTGAAGGTAAAATAGTTGTTTGGCAGCCAGTCATTGCTACAATAGAGTTGTCAAGAATAATGGCTGTCATTGGCGTTTTTGAAGAAACTGCATCTACCAAGTTTGTAATACCTGAGTGATAGAATGTTGAGTCGCCTATTACACCCATTGCATATTTGAGTCCTGCCGCAGCAGCTCCACGAGCCATACCGAGTGAAGCTCCCATACATACAATTGATTCTCCAGAGTGGAGTGGGGCTACTGCACCAAGTGCGTAGCAACCAATATCTGATGCTACATACACATTGTCTTTACCGTCTTTTTTTGTTAGCTTTTCAACAACTGTATTTATAGAAGTAAAGGAATCAATATGAGGGCATCCACTGCATAATTGTGGTGGACGACCTGGTATATTTGAACATGTTTCTGCAAGAGTTTTGTTTGTTGTAGTTACCTTTGCATCTTTGTTATCTTCAAGTACAGAAATATGTGCATCAAGGCCAAGTGCTGAACGTACATAATCTGGGTTTAACTCGCCGGTACGGGGAAGGTGTCCGGTGTATTTTCCAATAACTTTGTGTTTCATAGGAAGAATACCGCGCAATTGTTTTTCGATAAATGGTTGGCCTTCTTCGATTACAAGAATTGTACCTGCTGTTGCAGCAAGCTTTTCGATTGATTCAAGCGGTAGCGGAAGCGTACCCACGTGTAAGTAAGAGGGAAGACCCTTTCCACTAAACTTATGTTCACAGTATTTTGTATAGTCTGCTAGATTTTCTAAATAATAGTTGCGACCTAATCCACTGGTAATAATAGCAAGATCAGCTCTTTTGTCATTTATTTCGAGAGGATTACGCTTTGAATTCACTGAATAGTTTAAAAAATCTGCTTGCTTTTCGAGTAAGGTTGCATAGTTTTTGCGCGCAAGTGCAGGAAGGAGCATCCATTCCATGCGATTACCCTTTGAGAGTTTGTTTTGGGTTACCATATCTTTTTCGGCAACTGTTTTAATCCCTGCACGACTGTGAGAAAGGCGAGTTACTAAGCGGAAAAGAACCGGTACTTTCATTTTTTCTGAAAGTTCAAATGCCTCAAACATCATGTCGTAAGCTTCTTGTTGATTTGTTGGCTCAAAACAAGGAATCATTGCAAAATCTGCAAAAAAGCGAGAATCTTGCTCACCCTGACTTGAGTGCATGCTTGGATCATCAGCAACAATTACTACTAATCCGCCATTGATACCACATAGTGAAGAGTTCATAAAAGGGTCTGCTGCAACATTAAGCCCAACGTGTTTCATTGTTACAATAGCTCTCTTTCCTGCAAATGAGGTACCAAGTGCTGATTCATATGCAGTTTTCTCATTTGCACACCACTGAGCAATAGCCGTATTTTTTGCATCTGCTTGTTTTTCAAACGTATCGAGCAAGTACTCTAAAATTTCTGTTGAAGGCGTTCCCGGATACCCAAAAGCCGCAGACATACCTGCATGCACAGCACCAAGCGCAACCGCCTCATCCCCTAATAAAACCATCTCTTTCATAT
>CAYJNB010000062.1:0-10555 GCA_964371205.1 uncultured Treponemataceae bacterium | reverse complement strand
ACGTTCATAGTTCTACTAAAGAAGCTTTTCATCTGTTCGATGATTGGTGTTGTGCATCTTCGAAAGGGGTAAATTGGCCAACTATGGCCAGCCTAGCATCTATGTATGCGGAACCAGTAAAAAAATGGCAGTTTGCTAATAGTTTTACTGAGCCACTGTTAAGTGCGTTTCCCGTAATAGGTTCAGCACTGGATGATCTTAGATTATCAGGTGCTTGTTATTCGAGTATGACAGGTTCCGGGTCTTCTGTTTTTGGGGTTTACTCATCTATAGAGGAGGCGCAAATTGCTCATGCGAGTCTAAACCGCAAATGGCGACTATGTAGCTATGAAAACGCTCTTTAGAGCGAGGGTTATTTGGAACTTTGTTATATCATGTAATGCATTAAGTAATATTAGACACCAAGGAGAGAGCTTATGCAAATTACTGATATTCGTATCCGAAATGTTTCGGTCGAAAGTAAGATGAAAGCTTACGTGACTGTTACATTTGACAACTGCTTTGTTGTTCATAATGTAAAAATTGTAGAAGGTAAAACAGGCCTTTTTATCGCAATGCCAAGTAGACGTACAAAAAGTGGCGAATATAAAGATGTGGTTCACCCCATCAATGCTGATTTTCGTAACGATTTACAAAGCAGAATTCTAGCTGAATATGAAGCTGGAAATTTTGAAACCATAGAAGCCGACAGCGAAGAAATCGCTTAATGGCTGAAGGTAGTTTCCGTCGATTGAATCGGCGGAAACATAACATATTTTGGGTCGTCGGCAAGTGGTAAGCCACCGGTTTTTGGTATCGGCATTCCGCAGGTTCGAATCCTGCCGACCCAGCTACATCTTAAAATGGAAATTATTTAAGTCAATTTATGGTTTAAATAATTTCTTTTTATTCTAAGGAGTTCACAAGATGGACAAATTGATTATTAATGCGCAAAAGCGCACAGAGACAGGTAAAAAAGCTGCTCAAAAACTTCGTGCTGAAGGTAGCCTTCCTGCTGTAATGTATAACTCAAAAGGCGAATCTGTTATGTTAGCTGTAAACGAGAGTGAATTCAGCAAGGTTCGCAAAGTTGCTACACCTACAACTCTTGTTTCTCTCGTTGTTGACGGTGAAAAAGAAAAAATTGCTTTTATTAAAGATACACATTACAACATTATTAGCGATTCAGATATTCATGTTGATTTTCATGTTATTGAAGAAGATGTTCCTTTAAAAGTAAAAATGAAGGTTCAAGTAACAGGAAACCCTGTTGGTGTTCGTGAAGGTGGTGTATTTGAGAAATCAGCACCAGTTGTAACTATTCAATGTCTTCCAAAAGACTTACCTCCACGTATCGTAGCAGACGCTTCTGATCTTGGCTTAAATGCTCAAATTTTAGTAAAGGATTTACCTCTTGCTAAAGGAATTACTGTATTGAGTGATTCAGAAGTTCTTGTAGCACAGGTTCGTCCTAACAAGGCATAATTATTCTTGAGTCTGCTGTAGAAGCCGGAATAAAAATGCATTCCTACAAACGTGTAGGTGTAGCAGTTTCCGGTGGACCTGATTCAATGGCGCTTTTACAAGCGCTTCTTACTAAGCGGGAACCATTGGGATTCCCGCTTTTTGTTATTACCGTAAATCATAATATTCGCCCCAAAGAAGAAAGTGCTGCTGATGCTTGTTTTGTAGTAGATTTTTGTGCAAGACATAAAATTTTTTGCGAAGTCATTACACTTGCTCCGAATGAGGTAGTAGAATGCGAAAAAGAGCGCAAAAAAGGGATAGAAGAAGCAGCACGCTTTTTGCGTTATGCGGCCTTTAAAACATTTGCACGTAAGCACAATTTAGATGTGATATGTTTGGGGCATACAAAAAGCGATCAACTAGAAACACTTTTACAGCGCTTTTTGCAAGGCGCAGATGTTTCGTCTTTAGCTGGAATACCTCAAAAGCGTGATATTTTTTTTAGGCCGCTTATGCCGTGTTCACGTGAAGATATAATGCAGTATGTACAGGAAAATAATGTTCCTTATGTAATCGATAAAACTAATGATCAGAACGATTATTTACGTAACAAAACACGCAATATTCTAATACCTCTCTTAAATGAGAACTATTGTGGATGGCAAAAGTCTCTTTTGCACGGAAGTGAAAAAATTTCGGACGATGTTGATTTAATAAATTCTATTGTTGATTCTTGTGAGTGGGGATCAAAGAATGCAACTGAACTTTGTATGGCAAAGTCGATTTTTTTAGCACAGCATAAGGCTATTCAAAGACGTCTTTTACAACGTGCTGTTACTACTCTTGGTTGTAAAGCACGAATCCCTTATTTATTTTTTAAAAATGCTTTGACCCAAACACACATAGCTGGTTATGGAGTTGAAATAGCTATTACCTCAGAAGAAGTGGTTGTAAAAAAATCAAAGAACTATAGAAAGGAAGAGGGTTTTTTTGCTATAATACGCAGTGTCGAGCAGGTACGTTTTTTTGCATTTTCTGCCGATATTGTCGGTAAGGATTCCTATATAAATATGCAGAAATCTGTTGTAGGTCCATTTTCTCTACCACTTATAATTCGCAGTGCTGAATCAGTAGATTCAATAAAAACTGCTAATGGTTCGTACAAGAAAATATCCGACATATTAGCTGCATGGAAAGTTCCTAAGGATATTCGGCATATTGTTCCAATTATTGAAGTAAATGGAGAAGTGCTAGCTGTCTGTGCCTCCTTTTTGGGATATAAAGATTGGTATGTGCAGCATACTTGCAGTAGCAAGGATTACGTTTGTATACATTTTGAAAGGATTTAAATACAGTATGGATAAAAAAAATATTGGTAATGCACCTCGGGGTTCCGGAAACAATCCCCGATTTGGACTGTTTGTATTCGCAGTTATAATTGTTTTTTTAATATTATATATTAATTTTGATAAGCAGACACGTGTTGCACCTACAATAACGTATTCAGAGTTTTTGAATGCTGTCGAAAACGAAACGGTATCTCAAGTGCACATTGTTGATAGAACTACAGTGCAAGGCTCCTATAAGAATTCTAGTGGACAAGTGGTTGCTTTTCAAACACAGATTCCCTATGCAGACTTTACTTTATTAGAAGCTTTAGAAAAAAAAGGTGTAGTTATTTCGGGCGAAATGTCTGGGCCTACCTTTTCTACATACTTTTTTAATTTTTTGCCACTTATTTGTTTGTTTATTTTTATGTTCTTTTTATTCCGTCAGAACGCTATGCAAAGCTCTCGCGGTATGCAATTTGGCAAAAGTAAGGCTCGCTATTATGATGGAGCAAATAAAACAACATTTGCCGATGTAGCAGGGCACGAAGAAGTTAAGAGAGAAGTTGGTGAAGTTGTAGATTTTTTACGTAATCCAAAAAAATTTGCAGATATGGGAGCAAAAATCCCCACTGGCGTTTTGCTAGTTGGTAGTCCAGGTACTGGTAAAACATTACTTGCACGTGCAATTGCTGGTGAGGCAGGGGTTGCTTTCTTACATATATCTGGTAGTGACTTTGTAGAGATGTTTGTTGGTGTTGGGGCTTCTCGTGTAAGAGACCTTTTTGAACAAGCTAGACGCCATGCTCCCTGTATTGTTTTTATTGATGAACTTGATGCTGTTGGGCGTGCTCGTGGTGCTGGTTTTGGCGGCGGGCATGATGAGCGTGAACAAACTTTAAACCAAATGCTGGTAGAAATGGATGGCTTTGAAAGTAAGGATGGTATTATTATTCTAGCCGCAACTAATCGCCCCGACGTACTTGATCCTGCGTTATTACGTCCTGGTAGATTTGATAGACAAGTTACAGTTCCTCTTCCAGATATAAAAGAAAGAGAGGCAATACTTACTGTTCACGCAAAAAAGATTCCCATGGATGATGGTGTGGATTTAGCACGATTTGCACGAGCAACACCAGGAATGAGTGGTGCAGATCTTTCAAGCATGATAAATGAAGCAGCTCTTTTTGCAGCGAGAAAAAATAAGAAAAAAGTTGAAACAGATGACTTTGAAGAGGCACGCGATAAGTTACTTATGGGTATAGCACGAAGTTCTCTTGTTTTGGATGAAAAAGAAAAACGAATGACTGCTTGCCATGAAGCAGGACATGCCCTTCCGTATTTTTATTTAGAAAATGCAACACCTTTGCATAAAGTAACAATTATTCCACGAGGAAGAGCATTAGGTTTAACTGTTGGAATTCCTGAAAAAGATACATATACTCATACAAGAAGCCAATTAGTTGATAGATTGGTAATTATGTTCGGTGGTTATGCAGCAGAGACTGTTATGTACGGAGAGACAACAACTGGTACACAAAACGATATTCAGCGTGCAACCGAAACAGCCCACAGAATGGTGTGTGAATGGGGTATGTCTGAAGACGTAGGGGCAATGAGCATTGGGCGAGAAGAAGAACCTATATTTATGGGAAAAGAGATTGCTCGCCACAAAGAGTACTCTGAGTATACAGCTCATCTTGTTGATAAGGCTATAAAAGACATTTTAGAATCAGCAAAAAACAAGGCAATAGAAATTTTAACTGACCATCGTGATCAATTAGAGAAATTGACAGATGCCCTTGTAGCAAACGAGACAATGGATGATTCAGAAATTAAAGAACTGCTCGGTTTAGTATAAGGACAACCAAGGAGGCCTCTATGAATCGACTTTTTAAGAATATAGTTTGTGTTTTTTCTATAGGTTTATGTATGTGTTTTTTGTTAAAAGCACAAAGTCCTTCGCGTTCAGATATAACAAATGAAAGTATTGCTTTGCGTTGTTTAGAGCAAGCTTCATTGTACTCGGCTGCCTCTCTCTGGGAAGATGCTCTGAGGTGGGCCGAAGCTGGATTACAATACGATGAGGAAATACCAGATTTATGGTACATGAAAGCACTAGCAGATTCTCATCTAAAAAAACCTAAATCAGAAATTATATTTGCGGTTGAGTCCTCCTTACAACGCGAAAGATGGTTACGCTTTAATAAGAGTGCTGCACGTTTGCTGTATGCAAATTTGTTGAGCGATACTCTTGAGTGGTACGAAGCGCTCTCTGTTCTAAATGAACAGCCAATGATCCAGACTGCAGATGCCGATTATATTAGAGCAAAAACATATTACCGTTTAGGTAACAATGGTCGGGCAAGAGAAATAATTAAAACTGCCGTAAACTTATTCCCAGCAGATGCACGATTCCCGTTGCTTTTCTTTAAGACAGAGCGTACTAAGCGATCTGATCCAATGGCTCTTAATCTAGCCGCCTTTTTAGTAAATAATATTGATCTGTGGCAAGGGGAAAACCCTGAAGTGTTATTACTAGCCAGCCCATTTATTACTAATCATGAAGAGAGAACTCGTTCAATTCGTGCATATCATGCCCAAGGTGGACAAGATGAATTATATGGGGTTCTTGCACTAAACTATGGCATTATTTCTGAGTCGGAAGCTTTTAAATATATTCAGAATGTAAGCATTGATAGCACATTAGACTATCATATTTTTGCAGAGTTTGTATCCCTTATTCAGACACGAGAAATGCAGAATTTGCTTGTTGAGTGGTTAACAGCTTTTGATGGTACGTTTGAATTTGATACAAATAATGATGGAATTACTGATTTAGTTTCGGACTATGAACGAGGGCGACCTGCTAAAATTTGGTATGATAAAGATCAAGATAATGCATACTCATGGGAAGCTTTGTGCGATTTTGGATCTCCTATAACTGTAGCTTTTGCAGATAAAGAGATTCAGTACAGTGCATATCCGGAAATAGCATCTGTAAGGGTTTCGACACAGCTTGGAGACGAAATTTACAATATTACAGCTAAATCTTTACGTTGGTCCCCAGTCTTACTCAAACCAGCCTCTTTACCTCCTCTTATGAACGAATTTTTTATTCCACTTCCAAATGATTCTGTTAATGAGATAACAAACCGGTCGTTGCTTGCTTTTGCAGGAACAATTACCTTACCAACAGAGGGAGCCTTGCCAAAAAGTAGTATACGATTCTCTTTGTTAGATGGGCGACCTGTTTCAGGTGTGTATACTACAGACTCACAACCTTACGCCTACGCATCGTTTACGGATGGAATATTGCGCTTTAGAAATGTGGATTCAGATCTTGATGGAACATATGACTTAACAGAGTTCTATACATATGATCCTCAACAGTATAGAAAATATGCTACGACAGAAGAACAATCTGCGTTACATGCTTCTCTTTTTGGTTCATTGGAAGTAGCAAGTGGTTTGTATATTTCTAAGGTAACAGCAGATTTGGATGGAAATGGGTCTGTCGACTATACTTCAACAATATTGCCGTATAATGGATTTGAGACAAAATGGATAACAGATAGCAATTCTAGTTGGGATGTGGGATTTGCAAAAAGACCTGTATTAAATGATGATGATTCTTTTAGTGGAAATTATGTTGAAGAAAGTTTTTTTGTTCATCCTCTAACAGATGAAGAGACAACAATTGTTTTTGAAGATGGTATTCCTGTGCTTGTGCGTTCAAATAGTGGTATTAGGCCAGTTGTAAAAGATGAAGCATATAATTTCTATTGGATTGGAGATTCATTACCTCTGCTTACACAACAAGTTATGCAGAGTCTTGATCGGTCAGTACATCCGACAGTTTCTATTATTGAAAATATTGATACAGATACACGAATCTTAGCGGTTAAGGTTGGAAATACATATTTTGGAGAGATTTATTAATGGTAAAAAAATGCACAGTGCTTCTACTTTTGATATCGGTACTTTTTTTCTCGTGTGCAAGCAGTAAGGAAGTTTATGAGCCAAAGAATTATTCTGATCAGGCTATACGTGAGTTAGAAATAGCACGTATACAAAATACGGCAGATGATAACTCAGTTATGTCGCTTTGGCAAATCTCTCTCATAAAAGAAATGTTTCCAGAAGACGAAGCGGTAAAAAAGGCTTTTACCGAAGTAGAGAAAACTGTTTTTGAACAAATGAATAGTGCGGTAGAAAATAAAAAGTTAGTAGAAGCAACTAGACTATTTAACTCCCTCACAGTCTTAAATTCAAGTTTAGTTACGGCAGAAGATGATCCTTCTCAAAAGCTTAGTAGCTTTACTTATTCAGTAGCAACAAATCCAGACAATACAAAGGATACTATAGCTCATGTTTCTCAAATGATTTTGGGTACAGTTACTGTTTGGGTAGATAAAGGAATAAAAGTAGAAGCTGGAAGAGGCTATGTAGATACAGTGCTAGGTTCTGGTTTTTTTATTGATAGCCGAGGTTATATTGTAACTAATCATCATGTTATTGAGTCTGAGGTAGACCCTGAATATGAGGGGTTCTCTCGTTTGTACATACGTTTAGCAGAAGATCCAGAAACTCGCATTCCGGCAAAAGTTATAGGTTGGGATAAGGCTCTTGATCTTGCTCTTCTTAAAGCCGAAATTCCAGCCCCGTATGTGTTCGATTTAGGCAGTTCATCTAGTTTGAATATTGGAGATAGGATTTTTGCTATTGGCTCGCCAATTGGCTTAGATAAAACACTTACCGGTGGAATTATTTCTGCAACAGAGCGCGAATTGTTAAGCTTAGCAAATGTAATGCAAATTGATGCAGCCATTAATGTGGGTAACTCAGGTGGGCCTATTATTGATACAAACGGAACTGTTCTTGGGGTAGCTTTTGCTGGTATAAAACCTTATGAAGGTCTTAACTTTGCTATACCTGTTGAGTATTTGAAATTAGAATTAGATGCTCTGCAAGAAGGTGGTGAAATTGAACATGGCTGGATTGGAGTACATGGGCGAACAAAAAAAGACGTTGGCCCGAACGCTCTACAAGAAGGCATCGAAGTTTTATACAGAATGCCTGGTGGACCGGCTTATCTTGCTGGAATACAAGACGGGGATGTAATTACAGCAATTAATGGAAAAACAGTATCTACGATAGAAGAACTTAAGTATGCAACACTAGGATTGAGGGCAGAAACTATTATTACGCTTAGTGGAGCAACCTCAGACGGCAATTCGTTCAGTAAGATAGTATGCCTTACTAAGCGCCCAGAAAGTCCAGGTTTAGAAATATTCAATCGAGATTTACTTGCAAACGCAATGCTTCCAATTTTCGGTATGAAGCTAACTTCTACATCTGATTTTTCTGCAAAGAAGTACTATATAAATTCTATCGAAAGGTCTAGTATAGCAGACGAGTCGGGCTTTTCTGAATTAGATCCTATAGAAATTAATCGAACACGCTTTTCGCCAGATAACGACGCAATTCAAATAGAAGTATTTACAAAAAAAAGACGCAACGGCTATTTAGAGGTTTTCCTCTCGCTCGTTGCGCCTCTTGATAGTCCTTCTTATTTTTAATAAATCTAAAACTTAATAAATCTTGAATTACCAAATTCGCTTTTAGAAATAAGAAGGATTTATATACTAGTTAAACATTGCAAGTATTGCATCTTTTTGCTTAGCGCCCGCTTCTGTTTTTACTGGCTTACCGTCTTTAAAGACCATAAGTGTTGGAATACTCATAACGCTAAATTGAGCTGCTAAATCGGGTTGTTCATCCACATTTACCTTGCCAACTTTTATATCTGTTTTTTCATCTGCAATTTCTTCTACAATGGGACCAACCATGCGGCAAGGACCACACCAAGGTGCCCAAAAATCTACTAAGACTGGTTTGTCTGATTTTAGAACTTCTGATTCAAAGTTGTCTTTTGTAATTACTAATGCTGCCATTAAACTACTCCTATTTTTTTGTATAAGTATAGATGCTTGCTATAAGAGCATTCTTTACTGTTCTTTAAATATACTACTAAAAAACTGATTTGGCTATAAAAAAAAGACTACAAACATTGTAAAATATTTGTAGTCTCTTATATGATTCTTTGTATTAGCTAAAGCAATTTTTTTACTTTACTAAAAGTTTATTAATTCTGCGAATAAAATCTGCAGGGTCTTTTAATTCTGCACCACCAACAAGTAATGCTTGGTCTAGTAAAACTGCAGAAACGTCTGCAATATAATCATCATCTTCGCATTCTTTAAGGGCAGTTACAAGCGCATGGTCTGGGTTAATTTCTAAGATTGGTTTAACCTCTGACATTCCAGGCTGTCCCATTGCTTTCATCATTCTTTCCATTTGAATAGATGGGTCGTTTTCGTCTACAACGATACAAGAAGGTGAATCAGAAAGACGCTTTGAAAGGTGAACATCTTTTACTCTCTCGCCTAAAGCCTTTTTAACCTTTTCGGTAACTGATTTAAACTCTTTTTCTTTTGCTTCACTTTCTTTTTTATCTACACCGAGCTCTTCATCACTTCCAGCACGGTTTACAGCCTTAAGGTCGAATTCTTTATATTTACCAACAGATGGAATTACAATATCATCTATGTCGTCGCACATAACAAGAACTTCAAAGCCTTTTTGTTTGTATACCTCGAGTAGTGGTGAGTTGCGCAATTGTTTTTCGTCGCCACCAGAAATGTAGTAAATAGCTTTTTGGTCGGTTTTCATGCGTTGTACATAATCTGCAAAACTGGTCCATTTGTCGTCGCCGGTCCCTTCTTCTGCAGTGCTTTTAAAGCGAATAAGTTCGCATAATTCGTCGCGGTTAGCAAAATCGCTGTATAAGCCTTCTTTAAGTGGACGGTTGTATTGAGAAACAAACTTTGCCCATTTCTCTGCATCTTTTTCGCTCAGTTTTTTAAACTCGCTCAAGATTTTCTTAACTGAAGAAGTTTTGATAGAAGATAAGATACGATTTTGTTGTAAAATTTCGCGACTCACGTTTAAAGGTAAATCCTCTGAGTCGATTACACCACGCACAAAACGTAAGTATGATGGAAGAAGTTCTCTGTCATCATCAGTAATAAATACGCGTTTTACATAGAGTTTTACGCCGCTTTTATAATCTGCTTGGTACATATCGAAAGGAGCTGTCTCTGGAACATAGAAAAGTGTAGTATATTCTTGTGTTCCTTCTGCTTGTGTGTGTACATACATGAGCGGTTCAGAAGTATCGTGAGAAAGTGTTTTATAAAATTCTTTGTAATCTTCTTCTTTTAAGTCAGATTTACTTCTGCGCCATAATGCTGAAGCACTGTTTATTTGATCAATTTTTGCTTCTTTGCTTGTCTCTTTTCCTTTATCGTCGTATTGTTTTTGCTCGTAGTGTAAGAAAATAGGGAATTGAATATGGTTTGAGTAACGTTTAACAATTTCTTCAATTCTCCAACGTGAAGCATATGCTTTTTCTTCGTCAGTTAAATACATTACAACAGCTGTACCATGAGAAGTATCTAGGCCATATTGTTTTGATTCTGCACTGTCGAGGGTTAGTTCATCTAAGTCGTAAGATTCTGTTCCAGTACTTTTCCAACTGAAAGCCTTGTCTGTTCCAGCTTTTCGAGTATACACTTCAATTTTAGATGCAGTCATAAATGCTGAATAAAAGCCAACCCCGAATTGTCCGATAAGAGAAGAATCTTTTTTTGCATCGTTTGATAGTTTTTCTATAAAGCTCTTTGTTCCAGAGCGTGCAATTGTACCAAGGTTTGCAG
>CAYJNB010000061.1:0-10579 GCA_964371205.1 uncultured Treponemataceae bacterium | reverse complement strand
GTTCGTTTTTTCCTTCAATAATCTTAAAGTGAACTTTTACAGTATCTCCAACTTTGAATTCAAAGTTTTCACTTCTTTTTTGTGATTCTTGAATTGTTTTTATTAAATCCATTTTTTTCTCCAATTTGAAGTATCAGTTTTTCTGCCTCTTTACTAAACGAATCAGATTGTCGTGCTGCCTCAATTAAATCGGGGCGAACAGCGAGTGTTCTTTCGATTCGTTTTTGTAAACGCCACTTTCGAATATTCTCGTGATGACCCGACAAAAGCACCTCTGGTACTTTTTGCCCTAAAAAATCTTCTGGGCGGGTATACTGCGGATATTCTAAAAGTCCGTCAGCAAAACTTTCTTCGGTCAACGATTCTTGCGAAATAACACCATTAATTAAACGGTAAACCGCATCGATAATTACTACTGCAGCGACTTCTCCAGAAGATAATACATAATCTCCAATAGAAATCTCATCGTCAACCCAAGTGTCGATAATACGCTGGTCAATGCCCTCGTATCTGCCACAAACAAAGACTAAGTCTTTTTCGCGGCTTAATTCTTGCGCTTTTTTCTGCGTAAAAGGAGTTCCAGACGGTGTAACATACACCACTCGTTTATTCTCAGCCTTTACCGATTGTAGAGCAAGATGCAAAGGTTCGGTTTTCATAAGCATTCCCGCCCCTCCGCCGTAAGGATTGTCATCACAGGTTTTGTGTTTATCATGGGCAAAGTCCCTGATATTCACTAAGTCGTAGGCAATAATTTCCTTATTCACCGCTTTTGCCATTATTGAATTCTCAAAAAAAGCTCGAGGGATTTCTGGAAACAAGGTCAGCACGTGGAACTTCATAAATTATTCTAGAATCCAGAGGTGCATCAGTTCAATGACTTTACGCTTTATATCGACTGTGCCAATAAACTCATTCTTAAAGGGAATAAATCGCTTACTTCCTTTAGACAATTCATTATCAGAATCAACATACTGCGAAAGGTTGAAACTCTCGGATAAAGAAACCTCAATAAGGTAGCTTTCTCCGCCTTCCAATACGCCTGTAACAGAACCTATCTCAATAGGCGCGTCACTCGCCAATCCGTACACTAAAGTACACTGTTTTAGATCTTCGATATAAAACTCATCTTCATAAAGTGGACAAGCCATATCTTTTGGTACCATAATTTCCCAGCCGCTAAATTTCTTAGCATCCTCGGGTGTGTCGATACCTACACACTTCATTAAAAGGTTAGCCGTACAACCATCCACGGATTCAACCGCAAATACTCTCTCTCTGTCGCCTGACCTCAAAGTTACTTCTTCGAGTTCTACAAAATGTGCACTCTCACCAGAAGTACTTTCTACTTTGAATGTGCCCTTTAGCCCATGAGCCGAACGGACAATTCCAATTACTAATTGTTCCATTAGTCGAGTATTTCTAAGGTACAACGTTGACCGCTTTTGCCGCCAGCTGCACTGAGCACAGTACGCATTGCTTTTGCAATTCTACCGTGCTTACCAATTACCTTACCAATGTCTGATTCGGCAACCTTTAACTCAAGAACAATCCCATTCTCGCCTTCTACCGCTTCTACTGAAACAGCATCAGAGTCATCGACCAAAGATTTAGCTATAAATTCAACTAGGTCTTTTTCCATTACTCTGAGCTCCTTAAGCTTTAAGCGTTACGCCTTTTTTGTTCAAAATTCTGCGAACGGTATCAGTAGGTTGAGCGCCAACACTAAGCCAGTGCTTAACTTTTGATTCGTCAAAAGAAATTTGATTCTCTTCTGCAGCGATAGGATGGAAATAACCAACCTCATCGATTGTTGGACCGTTGCGAGGTTCGCGAACGTCTTGAACAACAATTCTGTAGAACGGGCGTTTCTTTGTTCCAAACTTTTTAAGTCTGATTTTTACCACGTATGCCTCCATCCGGTTAGTTTTTTTTAAAAAATTCGTTGTAAAACTTCAGTTTTTCAACAAATTCCTAAATGTATTACGATGTTTGAAAAATCAGATGTTTTTTCAAACTCGAAGTTTTACTGAATAAATAACCGATTTATTCAGTAAATACATAAAACCGGAACATTATACATACCATAAAACTGGCAAAGAGTCAACACAGTGCTAATGTACTCTAGAAAATCTTACAGTAAGTTTTCCCATTCAGACTGTTTAAACCCTACAAGAACAGTAGATTCAGTGATTATGAGAGGTCTCTTTACTAGCATACCATCTGTTGCTAAAAGTGCATATTGCTCATCGTCGCTCATAGTTGGCAACTTGTCTTTTAATTGCAAATCTTTATACACCAAACCGCTTGTATTAAAAAATCGCTTAAGTGGCAATGCTGACTTTTTATGCCACTCAATTAACTCATCTTTGGTTGGCTTTTCTTCTTTAATATTACGAACAACATACTCGATTTTTTTTGAATCTAAAAAAGCAAGTGCTTTTTGACATGTTGTACATTTTGGGTAGCACAGAACTAGCATTTTTTCCTCCATTTTTCTAAGACTGCTATAGTTTTAATAATTCTCTATTTTTTAATTTATTCTAAAATACAGAAAAAATTACAGCCCTGAGCGAATATAGATTTGTGCACAAGCTAGTGCATCACTTAAAGCTTCGTGATGATTTAATTCAATATTTAGGAATTTACATACAGTATTGAGTTTATGATTTTCAACAATTGGCTTTGGCCATTTTTTACGAGCGCTTACTACAGTACATTCAAACTTATAGTATGGATGTTTTATTCCATAATAATCCAATGTTGAATGCAAAACATTTCTATCAAAGGGAGCAGAATGAGCAACAAACATATCGTTACCAATAAACTCTTTTAGTTCAGGCCAAAGTTCTTCGAATGTTTTAGATTCTTTTACATCTGCGTTACGAATACCATGAATTTCGGTAAATGCTGGAATTATCTCCATCCCAACAGGTGGCTTTATATATGTTACGAGCGTCTTTACAATCTCATTATTTCGCACACGTACAAGAGCAACTGCACAAGCGCTTGCTGCATTTGGACAGGCTGTTTCAAAGTCGATTGCGCAAAAATCGCTAAAATGAGCTTTTGAACTTCCCATATTGATTCCTCTATGTTTACTTAGTTTATTGACGATGCTTGTCGATTTTAATATAGTAGAGTATACTATATGTGTTAAAGTTACGTCCACTAAAAGTTTGGACATTTTGAGGTGAATAATGAAACTATACAGTAAACGTCAAGTAATATTTTTTTCAGTATGTGTGGCCGCCCTAACTATTCTCTGCTCTGCAGTAGTTTTTTCTGCATACACCATACTCAACAATACATCAAATAAAACAAAAACAGAACTCGTACAAACAGACGCTCAACAAGATAATTTTGCTTTGCAAACATCAAATCCGGTTGATTCAGAAATGTATTTAACCCAAGAAAATGGATTCTCTCAAGATGAATTACAAAACATTACCATATACGAAAAATATCAAGATGCGGTTGTTAATATTACCACAGAAATTGTGGGGGTTAACTGGTTTTTAGAGCCCGTTGTGCAAGAAGGTGGCTCTGGTTCTGGAGCGATAATTGACACTCGTGGCTATGTTGTTACAAATGTACATGTAATTTCGGGTGCAAGCAAAATTTACGTCTCTCTTTCTGACGGAACTCAGTACGAAGGTAGTATTATAGGAACTGATACTGCTAGTGATATTGCAGTAGTCAAATTTGAACCTCCTAAAAATATGGATATTACCACAATAGATTTTGGAAATTCTGCAAATCTAAAAGTAGGACAAAAAGTTCTTGCAATCGGGAATCCATTTGGTTTTGAAAGAACACTTACAACAGGTATTATTTCTGGCTTAGGACGCCCTATTCAAACATCGCGCTCAACTGTAATTCGCGACATGATACAAACCGATACTGCAATTAATCCTGGTAATTCAGGTGGCCCACTTCTCGATGCTCAAGGCCGTATGATTGGCATAAATACTATGATTTACTCTACCTCAGGAAGTTCTGCTGGAGTTGGGTTTGCCGTTCCAATAGATACTGCACGCAGGGTTGTTTCAGATCTAATTCAATTTGGTACTGTACGCCGTGGCGAGATAGATGCAACATTCGTACAACTCACTAGCGCAATTGCAAATTATGCAGAGCTTTCTGTTAATCAAGGCTTGCTTGTTTCTCAAACTGTTAGAAATGGTAATGCAGAGCGTGCAGGTTTGAGAGGCGGTACACAAGCAGTTAGATATGGCTCAAGTCGTAACAGCACTGTAATTTACATTGGAGGAGATGTAATAACTGCGCTTGACGGAGAGCCGGTTCGCAGCCTAGCAGACTATTATTCTCTACTAGAAAGTAAAAAACCAGGAGATACCATCTCTGTTACTGTTATGCGCGGAAGACAACAACAAAATCTTAGCGTAGAACTTGCTGCAGCGCCTACAAATTAGACTTTTAAACGATTTTACTATATTTATTCTACACAAATGTATTCTCATAGGCAAAAAGATATTGAAAAAAGTACAATAAAATATTAAAATGCCTGCATGTTAAATACTTTTACTAACGAAACAGGGGAAATCGGCGGGCGACGTTCTCTTTTTCCGGTATTAATTATTGTGACTGCATCATTGATCTTATCAAATTTTTTACCAGATAACCCTGCCGATTTAGGTTTTGCGGTATGTATCCCAGCACTCTTTTTGCTTGTTTACATTTTCGCGACCAAGCGGATTCTTGAGGCATTAACACTTGCCTCTGCTGTTGGTTTTATTATGTCATCTCAGTATGGCGTACTAGAAGACTTCAGTTCTGTTTTGCTCGAAACGTTTATGTCAGAGGACATTGCATGGCTCATTATAGTCTGTGGTCTTATGGGCAGTATTATTGCGTTAATCGAAAGAGCCGGCGGAACATTTGCATTTGGCAACTGGATTGCAACACATGCGAAGACACGTAAATCGTCTTTACTATGGACGTGGGTTCTTGGTATTGTGGTATTTATTGACGACTATTTAAATTCGCTCACTGTTGCTTCTTGTATGTCTAAACTTACTGACAAACACAAGGTTTCTCGAGAAATGCTCTCTTATGTAGTTGACTCTACGGCGGCACCTCTTTGTGTTCTAATTCCAATTTCAACATGGGCAGTTTTCTGCGCACGCATTTTGGAGGCAAATGGATGGGCTCCTGCAGGCGAAGGGATAATGTATTTTATTAAGACAATTCCATTCAACTTTTACGGCTGGATTGCAGCCCTTATTGTACCTCTCGTAATTCTAGGTGTAGTGCCTGTTTTTGGTCCAATGAAAAAAGCTGAAGATCGTGTTGCTAATGGCGGACCTCTAGCTCCTCCAGGATCAGAAAAAATTGATATTAGAGGAAACTCTACGTATGATATGCCAGAAAAACCAAGAGTAATAAATTTCTTTATTCCTATTCTTGTTTTAGTTGGATCAACTCTATATTTTGATGTGGACATGCAAATGGGTGTTTTATTTACCCTAGCCTTTATGTTTGTATTCTTCTTAGTGCAAAATTTAATGCACGCTGACGAGTTTACAGATGTTGCTATTAAGGGTTTTCAAAACATGATTTTACCTCTCATGCTTATGGTCCTCGCCTTTGTATTTGCGGCTATGAATGAAAGAATCGGTTTTACCGAATTCATAATTACATCTGCATTGCCAATTATGACACCAGAACTAATGCCAATTACTGTTTTTATTCTTTTAGCAATTACAGAATTTATTACAGGTACAAACTGGGGAATGTACATTATAGCATTACCAATTGTACTTCCATTAGCAATGGCTCTGGATGCAAATGTAACCTTAGTTGTTGCAGCAGTTCTTTCTGCTGGTGTATTTGGAAGTCACATATGTTTCTATTCCGATGCAACAGTAATTACTTCTGCAGCTTCAGGATGTAATAACTTTGACCACGCAGCAACTCAAGTACCTTACGGAGTTGTCGCAGCAATTATTAGTGGTATACTTTTCTTGATTGCAGGATTTGTATTCTAATTCATGAAGAATGATAAAACTTTTTATAGTTTTATCATTCACAAAAGAGCATGTTACACGTGCTCTTTTGTGAATTACTTTATTTTTCATATAAAATCGTTTTTACGATTATTTATCTTACCTAGAGGAAGTATAGTATGGCTATTGAACTATCACATGTTCTTATTACACCACACAGCATTGTAAAATCACGAACCGGTGGTATTATTGCTCGCATTCTATCTCGAACTGATTTAGAACTTGTAAGTGCACAGATATTTGCTCCAGATGAAAAATTTGTACAAGAATATTCAGAATCACTTAAAGACCATAAATTGTATGGTATTTCTCCTGAAAAAGCAAAATTATTTTCAGAGTATGTATTAGAAAATTTTATGCCAACACAAGGCAAGCGCCACCGCGCAATGCTTTTGCTTTTTCAAGGAGAAGAGGCAATCTCAAAGATATTTAAGATTTGTGGTCCTTTATCTGAAAATGACTTTTTAGATCGAGAAAGTACTCCTGGCGAAACAGTGCGCGACACTTATGCAGACTTAATTTGGGCTGATAAAGAAAATCATATTCTAAAGTACTTTGAGCCAGCTGTTATAGTAGCAAGAAACAAGGCAACTATTAAACATAACTTGCAGATGTTTAGTAATTTTTTACGCAACGAACAGAATATAGTAAATAATGTAACGTATAAGAACCCAGAACTTATTGAGAGAACCCTCGTTATTATTAAGCCAGATAACTGGAATTATGCGTCATCTCGTCCTGGATCAATTATAGACATGTTTTCTCGTACAGGTTTAAGAATCATAGGCTGCAAAATGTTTCGCATGTCTGTTGCCCAAGCTCTTGAATTTTACGGACCAGTAAGAAATGTACTAGTAGAAAAGCAAGCTGAAGTATATGCAAATAAGGCTAGAGAACTCATAGAAGCAGAATTTGATATGCAACTCTCAGACAAATCAAAACAACTATTGATTGATGGTTTTGGAATAAATTATGCGACAGATCAATTCGAAAAAATTATTGAATTTATGTCTGGAACACGTCCTGACGAATGTCTCGAGGATGATTTTGAAAAACCAGGTAAAGTAAAGTGTATGATTTTAATTTATGAGGGAACAAATGCTGTGCAAAAAATACGCGAGGTACTCGGCCCCACAGATCCAACAAAGGCTCCAAGTGGGACTATTCGCAAAGAATTTGGACATAGCATTATGATAAACTCTGCACATGCCTCAGATTCACCCGAAAATGCAAAGAGAGAAATGCGTATAACTAGAATAGATGATAACACACTTGTTAATCATGTAGATGAGTTTTATGCATGAGAGCCTTTAAAGTTGAGTCTCCTTACGAACCATCGGGAGACCAACCCCAGGCCATAGAAAAACTAACAGAAGGTTTTTTAAGGGGAGACAAGTACCAATCGCTCAAAGGTGTTACCGGATCTGGAAAAACCTTTTCTATGGCTAAAATCATAGAAAAAATTCAAAGACCCACTCTAATTATTAGTCATAATAAAACACTTGCTGCACAGCTGTACCGCGAGTTTAAATCTTTTTTTCCAAACAATGCTGTTGAATATTTTGTATCGTACTATGATTACTATCAACCGGAAGCCTATGTTCCTGCACGTGATTTATATATTGAAAAAGATGCATCTATAAATGATGAAATAGACCGCTTGCGACTTGGTGCAACATACAGTCTTATGGAACGACGCGATGTAATAGTTGTTGCAACCGTTTCTTGCATTTATGGACTTGGGATGCCCGAAATGTACCACGATATGAGAATACACATCGAAAAAGGACAAACTCTTTCTACCGGCTCTTTTGCAAAACAATTAGTTAGCTTACAATATGAACGCAACGACGCTATCTTAGAGCGAGGTCGCTTTAGAATGCGCGGCGATGTCTTAGAAATTTTTCCAGCCTACATGGAAGAAGCCTACCGCATTGAGCTTGACTGGGAACAAGTAGTGCGCATTCGTCGCTTTGATCCTATATCAGGCGACACACGAGAAGAATTAGACGAAACCGTTATTTACCCTGCTAAACACTTTGTTGTACCGCAAGATATGCTTAAGGCAGCAGCAGAACGCATTAAAAACGAAATGGAAGAGCGCGTAGAAAGCTTACGTACTCAAGGTAAGACTTTAGAAGCAGAGCGCTTACGTACAAGAACTACCTACGACATAGAAATGATGACCGAAATGGGTTATTGCCCAGGAATAGAAAACTACTCTGGACCTATCGCTCAGCGAAAAAGTGGTGAGCCTCCGGCAACGCTCCTTCACTACTTTCCAAAAGATTTTTGCTGCATGATTGACGAGTCGCACGTAACTGTTTCACAAATTGGCGCTATGTACGAGGGCGACCGCTCTAGAAAACAAAACCTTATTGATTTTGGATTCCGCCTACCGAGCGCGCTCGATAACCGTCCACTCAAATATGCAGAGTTCGAATCTATGATGAATCAAACTATTTATGTTTCTGCCACACCACGCGAGCAAGAGATAAGTCGCAGTAGCCAAGTAGTTGAGCAATTGATTCGTCCAACCGGCTTACTCGATCCAATCGTAGATGTTCGCCCGAGCGAAGGACAAATGGAAGATATTTACAGAGAAATTAAGGATCGAATCGGCAAAAACGAACGCTCGCTTGTTTTGACGCTTACAAAAAAAATGGCAGAAGATTTAACCGACTATTTAAGCGGGTTTGGACTCAAAGTAAAATACATTCACAGTGAGGTAGAAACCATTGAACGCGTGGAAATCTTAAAAGGGTTACGCGCCGGCGAGTTCGACATCCTTATTGGCATAAACCTGTTACGCGAAGGAATTGACCTTCCCGAAGTGTCGTTTATTGCAATCCTCGATGCCGATAAAATCGGCTTTTTACGCTCGGCAACCAGTCTTATTCAGATTATTGGGCGCGCAGCCCGTAATGCAGACGGAAAGGTTGTTATGTATGCAGACCGCCACAGCGACGCAATGGTTCAAGCACTTGAAGAAACTAAGCGCCGGCGTGCAATTCAAAGTGCTTACAACGAAGAACACGGCATTACACCTGCAACCGTTAACAAGGCAATAGAAGATATTCTTGTGCGCCAAAATGAAGAAAAACGTGAAATAACTCAAATAGAAACACAGGCTCTAAAAAATAGCTTTAATCTCTTTAAACCAAACGAGCGTAAAAAGCTACTCAAAGCCCTTGAGCGCCAAATGGTTGAACACGCCGACCGCCTCGAATTTGAGCAAGCCGCTGCCGTTCGCGACGAAATCGAAGAAATTAAAAAACAATTTGGTAAGTAGCTTTAATTAGTCAGTAACACCTATTCTAGAATATTTTTCCTGGTAAATGGAATCTACATATAGTAGAGAATCGTTCAAGCTTTCAACCTCTGATACCCAAGGATAATTTTTTGTAAGAGAGACAAGCTGAGCTCTATATTCTGCTGCTTTTTCTGTATCTTTCTTGCATAACAATGCATGAGCATACATTGTTAAAACAACAGTTAGACTTGAACAAAGCTTTTTTGCAATTTTTTTATACTGTTTACTATTTAAAATATCTTCTCGCTCATTGTATGTACCTTGAATAATATTAATGTACTCAAGTTCATATAAGAGACTATTTTTACAATATGGTATCATTTTTACTTTATCGCTAAGCAGAACATGCAATAATTCTTTTTCTTTTTCAAATTCTTTCAAATCAGAATATCTTAATACAGATAAATACCCTATTATATTTGTAAATGGATTCTGTAAATCTTTATCTGATAATTGAGGAAAAAGACTTTCATCAAGATCTTTTAAACGTGTACCTGCAACAGAATATTCCTTAACCTTTAGTTGCAGCCATAATGAAAATATACCCTTTTCGCTTTTTTTTATATAATACAGATTTAAGCCATTATTATATATTTGACCGACTCGTAAAGGGATTATATTTATGAGGCCAAAAAATAAACCAATGAAACCTAAAGCATGTGTTATAACAAAAATATCATCTAGATGAACAAATATTAGAGAAAGAATTAAGAACAATAGCCCAAAAAGAAAATTAAAAAGAGAACCACCTAAATTATACAGAACATAAGGAATTTTTCCATCGACTAATTCCGGTGGAGACATAAGACATTGACCTTCTACGTTGGGAAGGCTATATTTTTTTACTCGTAGCTCGTTATTAATCTTTACAACAGCACGATTCAATACCATAAAAGAAATAAACCTATATCCAGTTAACAGACCAAATACAAGACAACCAATCAAATGAATTAACATGTGTACAAAAACTACCACCAAAGCTTGGATTAAAATCATTAGCCATTCGATAACTATACGGGTAAAACTATTATCAAAAAGTACTAAAAGTAATCCTGCAACAATTCCGAAAAGAATTGGTGCCCAATTAGACGTTTTTAAATCGTGTTTCTTTTTTTTCATCTACTATCCTTCTAAAATATCCGTTATTTGCTCTTGCGTAATGCTCTTATTCAAAAGCGGGGTAATTTTACTCATGTTCTTTTTTGAGCCGTAAAGCAGAGCCCCAACAAGAAGGTTT
>CAYJNB010000060.1:0-10704 GCA_964371205.1 uncultured Treponemataceae bacterium | reverse complement strand
CCTTATTAAAAACTTTAACGAGGAAGCTACTACGCAGCCCTCTTTATTTATCGATAGGATGAGCAAATCCAATTCGATTACGCTTTCCAGCGCAGATATTACGGGACAGTCAGTATAGAATTTTAATTGTTTTGTGTCAAGATAGCTTGCTATGTTCTCCCTTGCTATGTGTGCGCTTACAAACCTATTTTTAGACATTCTTTTTTTCTTGACAGTAAATGTAATGCGCCTGTATACTGGTCTTATACGTTAGTCACAAAGTGACAAAGGAGTTTTGTATGAGAACAACACGTACAGTAGTTTTTGGAATGGCACTTATTGCTATGTTATTTTTTGCTTGTTCAGGTGAAGGTGGTCGAGCTGAGCAAACTTCAGGTGGTTCGAAGACAGTTCAATCGTCAGGGCCAGTAAAAAATCCGTATGTAGATCCAGTAAAAATCGCTTATGTAGCACATGATATTGGTACTCCTGTAAACCAAGCTTGGTACGAAGGTATGATTCAAGAGTGTGCATATTATGATAATATTACTATACAGGGCTTTGACTCAAAAAGTAGTGCAGAAGAGCAAGTAAAAATAATGGGCGAAATTATAAATCAAAAATATGACGCTATTATTTTGCAGGCGAGTGATAACTCTGCTTTAGCTCCATCTGTAACTGAAGCAGAAGAAGCAGGAATACCTGTTATTACCATTAATATGGATGTTGATTCTGTTCACTCAGCACTTGTTCAAATGGTTGATTATGATGCTGGCCGTCTTGCAGCCGAAGCAATGGGCGAAGATCTTAATGGCACAGGTAAGATTGTAATTATTCAGGGTTTACCAGGAATAATTCGTACTGACAATCTCGAAAGAGGTTTCCGTGATACTATTGCAAAATTTTCTGGAATAGAAATTATCGGTTCGCAAGCTGCTAACTTTGAAAAAGAAACAGCAATTAGTGTTATGAACGGTTTCTTACAAGCAAATAGCGAAATAGATGGTGTATTTGCAATTAACGATGCTATGGCTCAAGGTGCTTCTATTGCAGCAGAATCTGCAAATAGGCTTGATGGTTTAATGATCTGGGGCGCTGATGGCGAGAAAGATGCGCTTGCAATGATTGAAGCTGGTAAAATGACCGGTACAATCTACACAAACTGTTGGGATGAAGGTGCTGCAGCTGCTAAAATTGCACTTTTAATGATTGGTTCAGAATACGATTATAGTGTGCTTAGTAAAACTCCTGTTATTAACATGGAGCCAGTTGTAGCAACAATCGAAACAGTTGGACAAATCTTACCAGAAGATCGCTGGTAGATACTTCGCTTAGTAGGTAACGACGGCTACCAGTCCTTGGTAGCTGCCGTTGTTTATGTCTTTTTGTTCATTCAGAATTAGGATTTTATATGAAACAAAATACCGTTCGAAGATTAATATCTTTAACATTGCTACTATTTCTGATACTAGTTTTTTCTTTAACAGCCGATTACTTCTTACAATTAAATAATTTTATTTCAATTCTTAGAGATGCATCCGTTATTGGGATTATAGGGGTAGGTGTAACCTATGTTATTATTACTGGTGGAATTGACCTTTCTACCGGTTCTACTCTTGCGCTAGTTGGTATGGTTATGGCGAATATCTATCGCTTTACTTCCTTGCCTATTTGGTTAATGCTTATTATTGGCATTTTAATTGGAATAGCCGCAGGCTGGTTTAACGGCTATATAATTACAAAATTCGAGTTGCCAGAATTTATAGCAACTCTTTCTACTCTTAGTATTTATCGAGCGCTTACATATGTAATAGCAATCCGCGAAAATGGTATAATTACAAGTCAGCCGATGCGTGATGTGCGATTTACTATTTTTGGAGATTCTGTTGCAGGTATATACTTTGTAAGTATAGCCTTTATTATATTATCTATTCTTGGCCAAGTAATACTCAAGAAAACATCATTTGGTACTAATTTATATGCAACAGGCTCAAATAGTAAAGCTGCCCAATTAGCAGGGGTAAATACAAGCAAGACAAGACTTATTGCTTTTATTATTGTTGGTTTTTGTGTCGCAATCGGTTCGATTTTTACTACATCAAGATTGGAGAGTACTACTGCAGTTTTAGGAACTGGTCTTGAGTTTAATGTAATAGCAGCGGTCGTCGTTGGAGGGTGTGCTCTTAACGGAGGGCGAGGAGATATAATAGGAACCGTAATCGGTGCTCTGTTTTTAGCAACTCTAGATAATGGGATTTATAAATTTCAGATAAATACCGCTTATCAACCAATCATTAAAGGTTTGATTATTATTCTCGTTGTAGTTTTTGATGCTTGGTATAATAAGAGAATGGAATCTCAAGCAAAAAACAAAAAGTGGGAATTAAACGAGGAGGTAAAACCTCATGTCTGTTGAAAATATATTATGTGCAAAAAAAATAAATAAAAGCTTCTCAGGTGTTCGTGTATTAAATGATGTTGATTTATCTATTCGAAAGGGCGAAGTTCATGCTCTAATGGGAGAAAACGGGGCTGGAAAGTCAACACTAATAAAAATCATTACTGGTGCTTACACAAAAGATAGTGGAGTAATTTCTTGGAAGGGAAAAGATGTAGAAATCAATAACCGCAGTGATTGTAAAGCTCTTGGAATCGCTTGTATCTATCAAGAATTATCAGTAATTCCAGCACTCACAGTTGCGCAAAATGTTCTTTTAGGGGAAGAGCCAAAAATTGGTAAAACAGCTCTAATTGATCATAAAAAAATGAATGAGATAGTTCAGGAGCTTGTAACAAAGTATAACTTCCCTTTGAATCCGCATGATACCGTTTCTGATTTGGGAATTGGGCAGCGGCAATTGGTTGAGATATTAAAAGGGCTCTCTCAAAAAGCAGATTTGCTAATTATGGATGAGCCAACAGCTTCTTTGAGCGGACAAGAGGCAGAAATACTGTTTGGAATAATTGAGTCTTTACGTAATAGTGGTGTGAGCATTATTTATATTTCGCATCGTTTAGAAGAAGTGTATCGGCTTTCTGATAGACTAACTGTCTTACGTGATGGAAAAAATGTATCTGTACTCGAAAAAGAAGAAATTAATCCTGTTGAAGTAATTCGCCTTATGATTGGTAAGGTTGTAGATGAATCAGAAGGATCAGTAAAAAAACTATCGAAAAATACTAATGATATTATACTCGATGTTAGAAACTTGAGTAGTAAGGGTGCGTTTGATTCAATTACCTTTTCTGTTCGCAAAGGTGAGATTTTGGGGTTTGGTGGTCTTATTGGAGCTGGACGAACTGAACTTGTACGATGTTTATATGGTGTCGATCCTTTTGATTCAGGAGAAATCTATTGGGCTGGCGAAAAGTATATTCCTTCTGTTAGGGCGAGTATAGAAAAAGGGTTTGGGTTTGTTCCAGAAGATAGACGAAACCAGGGTTTTATACCATTGCTTTCAATTAAAAAGAATATTGCAGTTACAAATTATGATTTAATTTCTCGTACTTTTCAAGCAATTTCTGATAAAGAAGAAAGCACCATGGCAGATAAGGCTATAGAGACAATTGATATTCGTCCGAATATGCCAGAAAAAGCTGTAGGTGTTCTTTCCGGCGGAAACCAGCAAAAAGTTGTACTTGGAAAATGGTTAATGAGAGATTTAAAACTACTTATAGTTGATGAGCCAACTGCTGGTATTGATGTTGGTGCAAAAGATGAAATATACGATATTCTTAAAAAGTTGGCTTTAAGTGGAGTAGTAGTTATTTTAGTTTCTTCAGATTTGCAAGAACTTTTACGTGTTTCGGAGCGAATTCTTGTTTTACGAAAAGGAAAAATTGTTAAAGAATTTACTGAAGGAACTGTAACACAGTCTGATATACTTGAAGCAGCCTCTGGAATATTGGGCTAAGGAGAATATATGAAACAAATATTAATGAGCAAGAAATATAACAAACTTATTATTCTCTTAGTTTTTATGGCTATACTTACCCTCATTGCGCCAACATCATTTCCTACTTTAGGTAATCTGAGTAATGTCTTATGGTCGGTTTCTATAATAGGTATAATGGTTTCAGGCTCAATCTTTGCCATTCTCGTTGGTGGTATAGATCTTTCAGTTGCATCAATTACAGCTCTTACAGGGATTATATTAGTAAAAACTATTAACTATTTTCATAATTCAAATCTAGGCTTAATTATAGGTATTGGAGCTGCTCTTGTATGTGGTATATTAATAGGATGTATTCATGGTTTAATTATAACTAAGTTTAAAGTTCCTGCTTTTCTTATCACATTTGCTACGCAGAGCATTATAGGGGGAGTTTCTAGGCTTTTAACAGAAAACAAGATTATTAGCTGCTTAGAGCCTCCTGCCTTTACTTATATAGGAATTGGTAAGATTTTTGGTATTCCATTCCCTGTCTACTTGATGGCAATAATAGCACTTATTAGCTTTTTTGTACTTGCAAAAACTCGATTAGGACGCTATGTATATGCAGTTGGAGGTAATGCTGAAGCTTCAAGAATTTCTGGTATATCAGATAACAAGATTATTATTCTTGCCTACGTTTTTTCAGGCCTAACCGCTGCGATAGGTGGCATTGTTTTGGCTTCGATGACACAACAAGCTATGAGTAATATGGGTAGTGGTAACGAGACAGAAGTTATAACAGCAGCCGTTATTGGAGGTGTAAGCCTTGTTGGTGGAGAAGGTACTATAGGAGGTGCAATTTTTGGGGCTATATTGGTTGGTCTTTTGAATAATGGGCTTACTCTTATGGATGTTCCGTATACCTATCATGGTTTGTTAAAAGGCTTTGTAATTATAATTGCTGTTGCAATTGATATCATGAGTCACAAAGATAAAAAAAGAACCTTCTTCAATTTTGGTTTTTTAAAAAGGAAAAATAATGAAAATAATTGATTCACATTTACATTTAGCAAAGGTTATTGCAGGATATTGCCGTCGTGGCGAGCTACGAGCTGCAGGGAAGGGATTAGCTCAGTGGGGTAATGGAGATACATTTCAGCTTTTACCAGAAGGTTATGGAGATACTAATTTTACTGTTGAAAAAGCTCTTGAGATAATGGATCAGCATGGAGTAGAAAAAGCTGTTTTAATGCAAGGAAGTATGTATGGTTTTCAAAATCAATATCATGCAGAAATTATCGAAAAGTATCCAGATAGATTTTGTCCTTCATGCACTATCGATCCGTTTATGACACAGCATCTCGAAACGCTTGAATACTTCTTCTCAGAAAAGAAATTTCGCCTTGCAAAATTTGAAATAAGTTCTGGTGGTGGCTTAATGGGATGCCACGATACTTTTAAGCTAGATGATGAGAGAATGATGAAAATATATGAGCTAATTAACAAGTATGGGGCAACACTCACGCTTGATGTTGGAGATTCATCAATGGGTAGCCATCAGCCAGAAGCTCTTGCACGAATTGCAGAAGCCTATCCCAAAATGAAAATAGTAATTTGTCACTTGCTTGCGCCGTCACCAGGGGAGGAAGATGCTTTAATCAAAAAATTAGAATTACTTGATAAAGAAAATATTTGGTTTGACATTGCAGCTCTTCCCAAAATTTACACAAAAGAGGCATATCCCTTTGCAGATGTAACTGGTTTACTTCGAAAAGTTGTTGACAAAATTGGCTCTAAAAAAATTCTGTGGGGAACGGATGCCCCCTTTGCTGCTGTAACTGATAGCTATGTACATCTCTTGGATTACTTGCAAAAAGCTGATTTTACTGCAAATGAATTAGAGGATATTTACTACAATAATGCAAATACTGTATATTTTACTTAGAAACAATTAATCAAGGAGTTTTGTATGGTAAGAAGAAATAATGAAAGGGAAAAAGTAACAAAACCTTCTCCATTTGATGGAAAAGGAGAGATTCGGGTACGTAATATTTTGAATACGCCTGAAGAAATGCATGAAAAAGGGCGTGTTTTTGCACATACAACAGTATACCCTGGTTCAGCGCTAGGATATCATGTTCATACAAATGAATCAGAAACGTATTATATTTTAAGCGGAACTGCAAAGTTTAGCGACAATGGAGAAGAGAAACTTCTCTATCCTGGTGATGTAGCATATACTGCTCCAGGCGAAGGACATTCAATCGAAGCTATAGACGAACCGGTCGAGATGATAGCACTTATCTTATATAGCTAAAACAAACTATTAAAAATAATTGTACTGTACGGAGAATATATAAATAAAAAAGATAGAAAAAAAATCATTTTTATGCTATACTATTTTCCGTGGAGTATAATAGTATGAAAAAAATTCTTGTTGCCTCAACAAATGAACGAATAATTGATGCTACTAACAGAGCTAAAAAACGCTATACAGCACATTTTGATTTTGATGTGTGTAAAGAAACAGAAAGTGCATTAAAGAGTATTCGATTTGAATTACCAGAAATAAAAGTTATAGACTGTACCTCCGAAACCCTTGACTGGATGGGAATCTTTGAGGCAATTAGTTCTGACCAATGGTTACACAATGGTGGGATAGTTGCTGTTGTAAAAGACGCTGATCAACAAAAAGAAATAGAAGACTTAAAAAACAAGAGCATACTTATTGTTCAAACAGTTACTCAATTTTCAATTCATTGTACAAGAATTTTAATGATATTACTAAAAAATCAGCACTTTTTGTTTAGTCGAGGTATTCTTGATCACTTTGGAGAAAGCGAAAAGGGTTCATTTATTAGTAATAATAGCCCGCTTGATATTCAAGTGTATGCAGGTTTTTTGGTTAATTATTTATATAGTGCTAACCTTATTGATGATGCTACACGTTATAACTTACATACAACTTTAATGGAACTTTTTTTTAATGCTCTTGAGCACGGGAATTGTGGTATCTCTTATGATGAAAAAACAGACTGGTTAGATACTGGTAGAGGGATGCTTGAACTTATTGGACAAAAAAATAAGAATCCAGAAATTGCAAAAAGACATATTTATATTGATTATTCTATCGAAAAGACATTTGCAAAATTCTCTATTCGTGATGAAGGCGATGGGTTTGACTGGAGAAGTAGAGTTAATCAAACAATTGAAGCTGGTACTCATGGCATGGGTATTAAACTAACAGAAAACTTAGTGCATAACCTTACATACAACGAAAAAGGAAATGCAGTTTCGTTTACAGTACCTACCTCGCAAAATACTGTTAACTCAGTGCCATCTATTATGTCTCAATATACTGTGAGCGACTATAAGGATAGAGATGTTGTTTGTAAGCAAAATGAACCAAGTAACAATGTTTTCTTTATTGTCTCTGGTAGATATGCAGTTTATGTAAATAGAAAGCTTGTTTCGGTTTTAACTCCAAATGATATTTTTATTGGAGAAATGTCATTTTTGTTAAATGATAAAAGGTCTGCAGCAATTTTAGCAATTGGAGAGGGTAAGCTTATTAAGATACCTAAATCTACTTTCTTAAACCTCATACGAACCAACCCGCATTATGCATTGTTTTTGGCAAAATTATTAGCACAAAGATTGTATAACCAAACACAAAAGTCGATAGCGGCAACAAGTTAATAAGGGAATTTTACTCTATAAACTATGGTATAAAATAAGACATCCCTCTTGACTGTAGGCGTTTTGCTAGCGTACAATACTATTATGTCCAATGAATTCGATAGGCTCGTAACAAATATAGATCAAGACGAACGGATGAAAATGCTCAAACGTATTGAGTCAATCCCAACGACTGTTACAGAATCTTTTGCCCCGGCAATAGAAGAAAAGAGTGTAGAAAAGACAATAGAAATAAAACTCGAAAAAGAATCATTTTTTTTAAAAATTATTCTTTATATTAAGTCTTTATTTGCCTCTTCGGATTTGTTAACAGAATATAATTCTTTTTTATTACAAAAAAAAGCAAAAGAAATAGAGGCAAAGTACCCTGAAGTAGTTAACTATAAAAAAGGAGTCTTAGGTCCTGCTTTCTACTTCCAATTGAATGAACTAAGAAAATCAATAGATTTTTTTCAAGCCCCTATTAGTCTATTTGAAGAGGACAATGGTAGGTTCTATGCATATCTGAGCTGTTTTTTACTTCCAGAATTTACAGCAAAATTAGATGCATTCTTTGAATTTTCTGGGGTAACTTTTAATAGCGAAAAACCAAATGAACTACGAACCTCTTTACTTCGTCAGCTAGAAAATATGCTAAAAGAAGTGACTGCTGCTGAGAAAGCAAAAATGTACGGCGCAATAAAAAATATTAATTGGGTTCAAAACCTTACTTCTTTCCCAGCCAAGCGATTCATTAATAGGTTTAGTGAATTTCAAGGGGTAGGATTTACGTGCCCGATGGACTCATCGAGGCAAGATGTAGAGTTATTGGCACAGTTATTATGTAACATTACTCCAATGCATCGCGAAGTAGTAGAAGCGTTGGCTACATTTTCTGTAAATGAAAGACCATCTGAGGGCACATCATCCGAAGCGATTGAGCAAAAAAGAAGCGAAATGATTGGTAAAGCTGTTGAAGCTGTTGATGCGATTAGTCGGTTTACCAATGCCATACCTATTCGTTCGGTTGCAAGTCTTACTTCTAGGGCTCTTTTTTCTGATTTTGAGCAACTCGGAGGAGTTGAGGATTGGTTTTCTCGTTTTCGAGCTTTTTGGAGACAAAAATTTGATACTTATTGGAATGAGTGGGTTCGCCAAAATCATGATGAAGATATAAAAAGACAAGTAAAAAATCTGCTTTCTACTTCAACCTTTCCAATGCTGCCGTATCGACCATGGGAAGGTATTGTAGACGACAAATTTAAGCACGAACTTTCTATGGGTTTTCTCTATGCCTTTTATCAAAAAAATTATGTTAGTTACAATAAGAACTTACGTATACTCATGTCTGAAGGTGAGTTTGTAATGCGAGAAAACCGTCTCGAATTTACTGATACATACAGTGAATTAAACCGTGTTGGTATATCAATAGCACAATTTGCAGAGGGGCTTGCTCCTGATGCTGAACGTGGTGGGGTGTTCTCAAAAATCGCTAGCAACGAAATGCGTACGATTCAAGGATGGGGTCATCTTGATTCTCTGATTTTTTCTCTCGATTCTGAAGCGGTAATGCTCTTAACCACGTTTTTCTCGGCTTGCGAAAAACTCTCCCTTATTCTTGGAGCAATTGTTGATGAGGTAAAAGATCCACGTTATGGCACGTTACAAAATTTGTCAATGATTCAAGGCAAGTCAAATGCCCATTATAGAATGCAGCTAAGAAAAGATCGACATGCTTTTGTAAAAGCAGTTGAATTATTGCAAAATCTTCAAAGAATAGACAACGAATGACTTTTTCACTCACTCCACATGAATCAGCCCTTTACGCCGATTTTTCTTTTGTACACAAAGGACAGCTTGCAAAGAACTTTCCACGTTGTGGTATAACCTTGCATAAGGCCGGTTCTATGCGTTTTCGTAATGGCGCAAATAAGGCTCTCCGTAGTTCAGTATTTTCTAAAATCGGACTAGAACCAGAAAATATGGTAGGTATCGAATTAATTCACTCAAAAATAGTGTACGCGGTGAGTGCTCCACAAGATGTTTTAGGAAAGCAAGGGGATGGTTTTATTTCTATTACTAAAAATCTCTCGCTCTCTATAACTGCTGCAGACTGTATGCCGCTTTATTTGTACGATCCTGTAACCGGTTGCTTTGGTATGTTGCATTCGGGTTGGAAGGGAACTGGAATTATTACGGAAGCACTCAATTTGGCAAAAACAGAGTATGGCTCAAAACCCGAAGATTTTTCGGTTATTATTGGTCCGCACATAAACGATTGTTGTTACGAGATTGAAGCTGATAGAAGAGAGTATTTTGCCTCAGAGTTTACACCGGAGTGTATAACTGAACGAGTGAACGAGGTAAGTGGTAAAACACAATTGTTTTTATCTCTTGCTCAGGCAAATCTACACTTATTAAAAAAAGCTGGTGTTAAAGAAGAAAACATTGCAATCTGTACCGACTGTACTTCGTGTACCCCATGTTTAAGTTCATTTAGAGTACACTCTGCACAATTTGATTCTTCAGTTCCTCTTGAGGAACGCGTAAAATCACTTTCGGTTATGGCTGCATATATTGCGGGCTAAGTAGGCGATTGGTGTATCAAAAAGAGATGTTACTACAAATATTCCGTAGCTCGAAAGTGCAATGCTTATGAGTGTCCCCATATCATAGGTAAAGGCAAAAGCTGCAAAAGTAAAAAGTACTGCATTTAATAATTGAGAAATAAGCGTTGAGCCATTATTGCGAACCCAAAGATATTTTTTAGAGTCGCCACAGAGCTTTTCGGTACATTTCCACCAAGCATCGTACAGTACAATATCTATTCGCTGACAAATTGCGTACACTACTAAGCCCGCAATCATTACACGTGGTGTATTAGAAAAAATAGTTTGCATTGCAGGCATTGCAAAGTCGTTTGCAGAGGGTGTGTAAGCGAGCCATATTTGGCTTATAACAATAAAGAGCGCAGAAATACAGATACCTATGTTTGCCGCTTGTATTGCTTTCTTTTTACCATAGTTTTCGCTCAAGATATCGGTTATTAAAAAATTGGCAGCAAAAACAATGTTCCCAAGCGTTTGCTCAATTCCGAAGGCTTTTACTAAAATCAGTACTTCTATGTTTGCAGCAATAGTTGCAAAAGCCACAAAACTAATAAGCCCTGTTG
>CAYJNB010000059.1:1699-10756 GCA_964371205.1 uncultured Treponemataceae bacterium | reverse complement strand
TTCGACTAGCGGTTACTACGTATTCTTGTGCAAAAAGTGGTACACAAAAACAGACTAATAACGCACACAAAAGAGTGCGTAAAAAACGAGAAATATTCACAGGTGCCTCCTCGGGCATATTATATTTCTTGAAGCGTCTTCTGGCTTATGGACTAGTTGTATTACAACAGCTTGTAAACCTTCTCAAAAAAAATGCAAAAGGCAAATTTTTCAATGGTTGTACAATGTCTCCACTTACAGCGGCGGGACCGCTACGGATTTTAACCGTATTCCGTTTTTCAAGTATGGTAAGTATAGAGAGCTTAATAAAAAAGAGCAAGAGGTTAAATGTTCTGTCATAAAATGCTTTTACTTTTTCTAGTTTAAGGGTACACTAATGTAATGAAAATCGACACACGAAAAACGGCTCTTTTTGGTGCTCTCTGTTTTTTCTTTTCTGCATTAGAAGTTCTATTTCCAAAACCTATTCCGTTTTTGAGGCTAGGTTTGGCAAATCTTCCCTTACTGATTGGACTTAAAGTACTAAGCACACGTGAATATGCTGTCCTTGTTTGTATTAAAATAGTTGGAGCAGCGGTTATTAGTGGAACCATGTTTTCGTATATTTTTATTTTTTCTATCGTTAGCTCTATAAGCTCAGCTCTGATTATGTATCTCTTGCACTCTTTATTAATAAATAATACACAAAGAAATGCCATCAGTCTTACAGGAATAAGTCTTGTAGGTTCTTTATGCTCAAATGGCACACAGCTATTGTTGGCAAGATATTTTCTATTTGGGGATTCTGCACGTTTAATGATTCCTACACTTTTAATTGCAGGAACAATTACAGCATTGATCTTAGGTTGGTTTGCAGAAGTATTTGTACATACATCTAAATGGTTTTTATCTATTAAGGAAGGTAAGATAGCGTCTGGATATGTAGTTTGGAATAGCTTAGAAAAAAATATAAAAGAAGAAAGGAGTGCAAAAACATATTTCTTTACTGGACTAGTATTGTTACCCTTTTTAGCCTTTTCACCTAACCTAAGTTGGTCTATAGTTTGTTTTCTGTTGGTATTAATTTTGAATATTCTTTCTAAAAGAAAAATTGCACTATTCCCTCTTATACTTATGAGCTTTGCAATTGTGGTTTTTAACGTTCTAAGCCCTGCAGGGCGTGTAATTTTTTCTGTAGGTGAATTTAGAATAACAGAATACGCTTTAGTTAGCGGATTAAAAAAAGCGCTTACTTTGGGAGGAATGGTTCTTCTTTCAAGGTGGATGATACGACCCTCTCTCAGATTACCAGGAAGTTTTGGAGAACTAGTTTCGCAATCTTTTATTATGTTAGAAAGACTTTTGGAAGAGAAGCATCAATTTAAACGAGAA
Source organism: uncultured Treponemataceae bacterium (assembly GCA_964371205.1). Lineage (GTDB taxonomy): Bacteria > Spirochaetota > Spirochaetia > Treponematales > Treponemataceae > CAYJNB01. Next base: position 9,385 of record CAYJNB010000059.1, on the reverse strand, counting down.
AACATAGTTGCTAGTCTCGACATAATTTTAGAAAAAATTACAAATAAAGATAAAGCTTAAAAGTACTCTATCGATCTTTTGGGACTAGTGCTGTTTTTCCAATTGAGAATAAAGGCTTACCATCATTATCAAAAACAAGGCGATAGTCAATTCTAAAATGTTCTGGTTCGCCCGTAGGTAGATTAAAATGAACATTTATTGGCAGGTGTTGTCCTTGTTCCATTGCGTGAGTAAATTCCATAAATATATCTGAATCTGCTTCTGGAATAATATTGTTTTCGTAAATTTCTTCGGGGAATTTCATTTTACGTTCAGGAAGACCAAGTATGCGACGCCCTTGTCCAAAGAACTGGATAGTTTTTAGTTTATTACTATATGCCCAGAAAAATTCTTCGGAAATATCTGAAACAATATTAAAGAGCGTTTTATCGGATACTTCATTAAAGAAATAAGCACTTGTTGAGTCTTCTTCACTAGTACCAGCAATCTGAGATCGTAAATCTCTAGTAAATCCTGCAAGAAGGTAATCTCCATCTTCACTTTTTACATCAAGTTTTACTAGAGTAATTTCTGTTGGAAGTGGCTCTCCATCCAATTTACAGTGCATCCAATTGAACTTACATAAGCCTGAATTTCTCGCTTCATTCATATATATTAAGCTTGCTTCTCCTGATGGTCTACCATCAGGCTGATACTCTGGCGAAAGTTGAGAAAATTTTTCTAAATAGACTCTGTCGCTTTCTAAGTCGAAAAGCTCAGCAGCTCGTTTATTAGCCATTATATTTTCTCGTCGATTATTCCACAAGTTTACACAAAGAGGCATAGACTGAATTATAGAATAAAGTTCGTCATAGTTAACATCATAAGCCTTCCCTATAAAGTCACCTATCATTTTTATATTGGAAATTGATTCATTTCTATTCTTTTCGTATTCTTCGAGGAAATTCTCAACCGGTAAAGGGCGATAAAAGAAATAGCCTTGCACATAGTCGCAGCCAAAATCTTGCAAAACAGTTGCTTGTTCAACAGTTTCTATTCCTTCTGCAACACAAGATGATTTTCCAAGCTCTTTTACCATTTTTATTACATTTCTTACAACAGTTCGGTTCTCTGCACTTGTTGTAATATTGTCAATAAGTCCTTTATCAATCTTTACTTCTGTAAACTCTGCCATGGTGAGCATTACAAGATTTGAGTGTTTTGCCCCAAAATCATCTAAAGAAATTTCGAAACCATTTTCGCGCAAAATTTTTATCTTTTTATGATAAAACTCAAAATCCATTTTATCGATACTCTCGGTAAGTTCTATTTTTATATAATGATGAGGAATGGAATATTTATTACAAATAGAAACAATTTCTTCAATTAAATCATAGGCTAAACAAGAAACGCGCGAAAAATTTACGGCTATTGGAATAGCTTTATCTTCTTTTATCAGCTTTTCTAATAGTATACAGACTTGCTCTAAAACAAAAAAGTCTAGGTGCTTTATGGTTCCTTCATTTTCATATATAGGAATAAATCTATCTGGCGGTACTATTTTTCCTTGTTTATCAAATTTACGTACAAGAGCTTCTGCACCAGCAATTTTATTTGTTACTAGGTTTACCTTAGGCTGTAAATAAATAGTAAAAAGATTTTCTCGAATTTCGTCTAGAAGAATTTCTACAGGGTTTAATCTAGACTGTAGTTTATCTGTTGTTTTCTCTTTGTAGTAAGTTTGCTTATCCGAAATCATTATGTCGTTAGCTTGAGTAAGACCTTGGCGTATATTAATGTTTTTATCTTGCCAGACTCCTCCAACAGCAAAGGCAAATTCGCTAAGATTATGAGATTCTTTTCGTAGTTTTGTAATGAGTTTATCAAAAGAGTCATGAGGAATGTTTGGGCATAAGGCAATAAACTCATCGCCAGAAAGACGGAATAAATCTTCTGGAAAAAATTTTCTAAAAATTTTAGAAGCTTCTTTTAAGATATCGTCGCCATATTTATCGCCGTATAGCTCATTCATCCTCTTTAGTTCATTTATGTTAATGTGAACAAAACCGAGGGAGGAGAGCTGTCGCGGATTGAGTTCTTCTATACGCTCAAAATACTTGTTTCTATTACTTAATCCAGTAAGTTTATCTGTATATGAGAGAAACTCTAATTCTTTAAGAGCCTTACTCTTTTTAATTTCGTCAGCTACAAATACAATAGCTGAGTGTAGGAGAGAAACATCTTTTACACTTTGTTTTTGATTGTTAACGCCCATAAAATAGGCTAAATCGCCATTGTAATAGATTGGAGCTAAGTGAATTGATTTTTTTCTTCCTTTTTTTAAAAAAGAATAAAAAGGACTTGTATGGTCTAGTTCTGTTTCTATATTTTCAATTGCCATCTCTCCATCTTTTTCAAATGCTGCAAGTATGTTATTTAGTTCGTTTGAAGAAAGAATAGGGTTTTTATTAATTGTTGAAAATGCAGGGTCTGCACACCACTCATAAACGTTTTTAGCTGTTTGTTTTTCGTGATTAATCTCATAAACAAATGCTCTATCTGCATCATAATAATCACAAACAATTGATAAAAGGTTATTAATAGCTCTGTCGGTATCATCGTCTTTTGCCAGAGCTTCAACACATTTTATGAGGGTATCTTCGAGCGAAAGCTTACTTGTTAAAGATGCAATCTCTTCATCATGCTCTGCACTATTATATGCGTAGGTTATTTTTAGGAGTCTATCGTTAAAGCGCTCAATAGTATCGATATGCGTATAGTACTTATTGTTTCTAGTATTTTGTATTCTCGAATGGATTTTTTTGCCTTCATGTATAAGGTGATTATTACAGAAAGGACAGGGAGCATCAAAGCCGTGTAAGTATTCGTAACATTTCTTTCCAGATTGAAATGTCTTGGTAAAAGGAGTAAAGGTTGAGCGCGCACTTTCGTTCACGTATACAAGCTCATAGTTTGCCATATCTACGATATAGCACATAAAGCTGTGAGAATCCATTGCGAGTTTAGCTAGTTCATCTACCTTCATACTCCTACTCCTTAGAAATCTGAATTTTTTAGAACGTCACTATAAGTATATAATGAATATAAAAATTTTACAAGGTAAAAAAAAGAGAACTTGTTGCTGCGTATGGTATAGATGAAAGGCCGGAAGTACGGGCAAACCATACTATAATATAGTAATATATATACCATAAAGAAGCAAGGAAAATTGCAGCATATTGCAAAAAAATAGTAAAATATTAGTAAATTAAATGAATATTTAATATCTTGCATTAAGATAAAAAATAAGTTACAGTTTATTCATGAAAAATAAAAACTTACAATTTGAAACACTACAAGTTCATGCAGGACAAAGTCCTGATCCAACAACTGCCGCTTGCGCAGTGCCTATTTATGCGACAACGTCGTACGTATTTAATGATTGCGATCAGGCAAGGCGTATTTTTGATTTAGAAGAAGCAGGAAATATTTATACTCGGATAACAAATCCAACAACCGATGTTTTTGAACAGCGTATTGCTGCTCTTGAGGGTGGTGTAGCTGCTGTTGCCACAGCCTCTGGAATGTCTGCAACAAGCTATGCGGTCCAAAATATTGCAGTAAATGGAGATCATATTGTTTCAGCAAATACTATTTATGGGGGAACATATAATTTATTTGCAAATTTATTTAGAGATTTTGGAATAGAAACAACTTTTATCGATGGTTCAAATCCAGAGAATTTTGAAAATGCAATAAAAGAAAATACAAAGGCTCTTTTTATTGAAAGTGTAGGAAACCCTAACGCAACAATAATTAATATTGAAGCAGTAGCGCAAATAGCACACAAACACGGTTTACCACTTATTGTAGATAATACCTTTGCAACACCCTATTTATTACGACCTATTGAGCACGGTGCGGATATAGTTGTACATTCTGCAACAAAGTTCATTGGAGGCCATGGTTCTGTTATCGGCGGCGTTGTAGTAGATGGAGGAACCTTTGACTGGAAACAAAATAATAAATTTGCAGGTCTTTCGCAACCTAATCCAAACTATCATGGGGTTATTTTTGCAGATATTGCAGGAAAAGCAGCCTATGCAGTAAAAATGAGAACAACGCTGCTACGCGATATGGGTTCTCCTTTATCACCATTTCATTCTTTTATGTTTATTCAAGGATTGGAAACGCTTTCCTTACGTGTTGAGCGTCATGTTGCAAACGCTCTTAAAGTTGTAGACTTTTTGAGTAAGCATCAAAAAATTAAAAAAGTAAATCATCCTTCTTTGACTAGTCATCCAGATAACGAGTTGTATAAAAAATATTTTCCGAAGGGCGGTGCTTCTATTTTTACAGTGGAAACAAAGGGAAGTATTAATGAAGCAAAACAATTTGTAGAAAAACTACAGTTGTTCTCTCTTTTGGCAAATGTAGCAGATGTAAAATCTTTGGTTATTCATCCGGCAACAACAACTCACGGACAAATGACCGAAAGTGAATTGTTAGAGGCAGGTGTAACACCAACAACTATTCGCCTATCTATTGGTATAGAACACATAGACGATATTATTGCAGATTTAGATCAAGCTCTTAATGCAATTAGCTAATTATAAACTAAGGAATATTGAATGAAATGTGCAAAAAAAATTAGTGATTTAATTGGAAAAACCCCGCTGCTGCATATACAAAATTACGAAAAAAAGCACTCTCTTCAAGTCTGCTTGTTAGCAAAGTTAGAATTTTTTAACCCTGCTGGGAGTATAAAAGATAGGGCTGCCCTTTCGATGATAGAAAGTGCTGAGAAAGCAGGTAAGCTTAATACAGACAGTGTAATAATTGAGCCTACAAGCGGTAATACAGGGATAGCTTTAGCTTCGCTTGCTGCATCGCGTGGATATAAGGTTATTTTAACTATGCCCGAGACAATGAGTGTAGAACGGCGTATGCTTCTAAAAGCGTATGGGGCAGAGATTGTACTTACTGAAGGTTCTAAAGGCATTAAAGGGGCGATAGAAAAAGCAGAAGAGATCGTGGCTACAACAAAAAATTGTTTTATGCCAAGCCAGTTTGAAAATCCTGCAAATCCACAAGCGCATTATGGGACAACTGGACCAGAAATTTGGGAAGATACAGAAGGAAAAATAGACATACTTGTTTGTTGTATTGGGACTGGTGGGACTATTAGTGGAACAGGAAAATTCTTAAAAGAAAAGAACCCTAATATTCAGGTAATAGCAATTGAACCAGAAGGGTCCCCTGTTTTATCGGGTGGTAGTCCTGGGCCTCATAAAATTCAAGGGATAGGTGCTGGTTTTGTGCCCAATACGCTTGATACTGCAGTGTATGATGAGGTTGTACAAGTTTCTAACGAAGATGCATTTGCAACTTCGAAGGAAATTGCACATACAGAAGGCGTTTTAGTAGGCATTTCTTCGGGAGCTGCTTTAGCCGCGGCAACTAAGATTGCAAAAAGAGCAGAAAATAACGGAAAAACTATTGTAGTTATTCTTCCCGATACTGGAGAGCGTTATCTTTCTACCGGAGTATTTGATTAGGTAACAATGGCTACAAGAAAAGATGTTGCTCAACTTGCAGGAGTTTCTAGTACAAGTGTCTCTTATTACATAAATAAAACTGGTTATGTGAGTAAAGAACATGGCGAAAAAATTCAGCTTGCGATTGATATGCTCGGGTACAGACCAAATCTTGTAGCTAAAAGTCTAAAGACAAAAAATTCCAAGCAATTAGTTTTTTTATGTAATCAAGTAAAAAATCCTTTTCATGCAGATTTTATTTCCCATATTACTGAACTTGCATATCAAAAAGGATATATGATGCTCTTCTCGAATGTTCTTACAGAAAAAGAGTATATTGACCGCATTTGCAGTTATCAAGTTGATGGTGTTTTTATCGTTTCTGATAATATTTTGCCAAAGGATATTAATCGTATTTGTAGCCATGGAGTAAATGTTGTTTTAATTAATAACATGACATGGACTGATATAGATGAGCGGGTTTCTCGTATTAGTATCGATTTGTCTGATAGTATAAAAAATCTTGTTCATAAGGCGTTAAAAAAAGAGCATAAAAATTGCTTGTGTATTACGTCTCTAGAATTTCCTTCTGAAAGAATAAATGAGAAAAAAATTATTGCATTTTCAGAGGCGTTGCAAGAACAACTACTTCCAATAACTGAAGATAATTTTTTAATGCATGTAAACTCAGAAGCTGATGTGCATAAAAAACTACCAGAGATTATTCAATCATCAAATCCTCCCGATGCGTATGTTTGTTCTAACGATAGTATTGCCTTATCTGTTCTTGCTTTGCTCAATCACCATGGTGTAAAAGTTCCAGAAGAAGCATCAGTAATTGGATGCGACAACATTTCATCAGCACAGTATTCTTTTCCCAAACTTTCAACTATTGAAATTAATACACAAGAATTAGCTATAAAAGCTATGGATATAATGACTCAAAAAATTGAGGGGCATACCCCAGATGACTCTGTTATATTTAGTAGAGTTATTGAACGTGAGAGCGTATAAATAAAGCATAAAAATCAAAAAGATTAAAATAATGACAAATAAACTATATTGTAGCTTGACAGAAAGCTTTTTTTTGTGTATGTTACTATAAATAGTAACAACAAAGGAAGAAAGCAATATGAAAACTAAAGGCGATGAGTTTACCTTATACGATTTAAAAGTAGAAGTGGTAGAAACTGAAAAACCAATGGTTTGTAGTCATACAGTTGGAGACTCATTCTCTGTGGTAGGTGAAAATCTTGTGTTCGAAAAAGAGAGCACATTTTCGATGTATTCTTTGAGTGCTCTTCTTCCGTTACTTCCAGCTAAACAACGTGAACTAGACAAAAATGACTGGATGCTCTCTGATTCTCTTATTGCCTGTCCTGATCCAAATTGTGGAGCACAATTTAAAATTAGTAGAATAGGTAAGAGAATTTTTTCTCACGGAGAATGTACAGTTGTTCCGCTTTATAAGGGAGAAGACAGTGAATAAAATTAAAATTACTGATGGATATGAGATTTCGCGCGTAATAAATGGGTGTTGGCAATTATCGTCGGGGCATACCTTGGTCAATTCGCTTGATACGAGTGATGTTATGAAAGCCTTTTACGCATTAACCGAAAAAGGCTTTACTACTTTTGATTGTGCAGATATTTACACAGGAGTAGAAGAATTTATAGGGACATTTGTAAAAGAACTAAAAGCCGGAAAAGGTATTTCTGCTAATGATATTCAAATTCATACAAAATATGTACCAGATCTTGCAGAATTGAGTAATGTGAATTTTGAGTTTACAGAAAGTATTATTGATAGAAGCCTTGCTCGATTAAATCGTGATTGTCTGGATATTGTGCAGTTCCACTGGTGGGATTATGATGTTCCGGGATGTGTAGATGTTGCGGGGCATTTAGTGCGCTTGCAAGAAAAGGGTAAAATTCGCCATATTGGAACAACAAATTTTGACACAAAGCATTTAAAAGAGTTGGTAGATGCAGGGATTCCTATTGTTTCTATGCAAGCACAATATTCCGTATTTGATAGAAGGCCGGAAAAAGGTTTATTAGATTATTGCAAAGAAAATAGCATTGCAGTTTTTTGCTATGGTACACTATGTGGTGGTTTTCTTTCTGATAAGTACTTGGGCAAAGATGTTTCGCAGATGGAAACTAGATC
>CAYJNB010000059.1:0-1599 GCA_964371205.1 uncultured Treponemataceae bacterium | reverse complement strand
CAAATAAAAACGTTTATGGATGCATTCCCCTCTCCAGACGGTGAACCTTTTGAGCTTGAGAGAACGGACGGTTCAAAGTACAAAGGGATAATGCGGATGAACATAAACAATAATGAGCAAAGTTAAATGAGGAATCATTAAATAAAAATATATGGATTACATTGGAGGATTTAGTGGAAAAAGAAAATGTGTTAACATTTAGAGGAAGTCGAGCTATGGCCTTTTTGCCAGTTGCTATATTTTTTGCTTTTTGTATATTATTTTTTGTTATTCTAAAGGCATTCGAAATGCATGCTCTTGCTATGGCAGCTTTTGTTGCTTTGCTTGTTGGGTCTTTAACAGTAAAAAAAGAAGACTATGAAAATTACTGGACAGCAGTGTACAAGGGTATAAGCGAATCGATTCCAATTGTTGTACTATTACTCATAATCGGTATGTTTTCGGCACTTATAAAACTTACAAATCTTTCTGCTGGTTTTGTATGGATTGCACATAACTTACATGTAAGCGGTGGGGCCTTTACTGCCATAACCTTTATTTCAGTATGTATAATTGCAACTGCAACGGGTTCTTCAATAGGAACCCTTTTTACTTGTTTTCCAATTTTCTACGCTGCAGGAATTCTTGTTGGCTGTAATCCTGCTGCCTTATCGGCTGCAATCGTATGTGGTGGAATATTTGGGGATAATCTTGCACCAATTTCTGATACAACGATTATTTCTGCAGGAACACAACACTATAAGCATTCTGAATCAACGGCAGATATTGGAGGCTGTGTTTTTAGTCGCTTAAAATATTCGCTTATTGCAGGAGCAATATCAGTTCCATTGTTTTGGTTAGTTGGTGGACATACGGCGACTCTTACTTCAAGTGCTGTTTTAGTTGAAAATATGAATGCTAAAACACTTATAATGCTTCTTCCTGTTGCACTTATGCTTTACACGTCAATTAAAACGAAAAGCATTTATAAGGCGATTATTGTAGGTCTTGTGAGCGGAACAATTGTAGGCCTTGTCTTTGGTCTAATTACTACAAAAGATATTCTATATGTAGACCATGGAATGCCAAAAGGTTTTTTTGCAGACGGTCTTTTCTCAATGATGGGAACAGTTACGCTAGTAATGTCGGTGTATGGCATTATGGGTGTTTTAGCTGCATCAAAAGTGCTTGATTCAATTACTGGAACAATTTTGAATAGTTCACTCGGTAAGACAGTTCGTGGAGCAGAATTTGCCATGATGATTGGTATAACACTGAATACGCTCTTGTTCGGTGGTGTAACAAGTGCTTCTATTGCAACCTTTGGAAAAATTCAAAATGAACTAGGGCAAAAAATGAACTTGCATCCGTATCGACGTGCTAACTTACTCGATGGGTTTGCAAATGGAATTGCGCTTGCAGTACCATTTTTAAGTGTATTTGTGTTTATTGGCTCAGCACTCACCGGCGGTTATGATACGGTTGCACCATTATCTGTAACACAAGTTGCACCGTACATGATGTTTTCGTTCGTATTTTTTGCAGTGCTCTGTGTATCAGTAATCACTGGATGGGGTAGAACTTTTGAAGGCGAAAATGGCGAAGCTGTAAAAAAATAAG
>CAYJNB010000058.1:10461-10757 GCA_964371205.1 uncultured Treponemataceae bacterium | reverse complement strand
ATCATCAAGCAATTGCAAAAGAGTATTTTTTTTAAGTACCCCGAAGTTCTTATTACGGCAGCCGTATTATTATTCATGTTTTTTGTATCCCAATTTGGTTTATTAGAAAAACTTGAGTTAAGAGCATATGATTTACTGTTAAGCATCAAACCGGCAACAGAAGAAAGAGACGATATAGTTATTGTTGCAATTGATGATGCATCAATTGGAGAGGTGGGAACATTCCCTTGGCCGAGAGATATACTCGCAGATGCAATTATTCGACTGAGAGAACTTGGTGCAGAACAAGTTAGTTT
>CAYJNB010000058.1:0-10451 GCA_964371205.1 uncultured Treponemataceae bacterium | reverse complement strand
ATTGAGTATTTATCTCCTTCTAGTAAAGGTATTAATACAACAGCAGAAGCAGAAATCCCAGATGTTTTTTTTGAAGCAAAGGATACTGTAAAAAAAACAATTCAGGACATTTCAGATGCTGTTAACTCTGGCGGGCTCCCACTTGAATATGTAGGGCCAGTTCTTGATGAAGCTATTAACGATTATGTGTTACCTCAGTTTAATTATTTAGAAACTGATTTTATCCCAAATGATTTGTTTAGAGACAATGATGAATACTTTGCTCAAGCGCTCCATTTTTTTGGAAACTCTTGGCTAACAATTAATGCAGGCGATGTTGGTATTCAATTAGAAGAAGGTCTTGAAGAGTATGTTAGGGCTAATATGCTACTTGATGATGTAACAGAACCTAAGGGATTAACAGAAAAAGAAAACAAAATATTCTTAGAAAAAGAAGGTAGAACTCGAAAAATGACTCCTGCCCTTTTTGAGCTAATTCGAAGTTCGGATGGAGCAGGATTTACAAATATTATCTTAGACTCAGATGGGACACGTCGCCGTGTTGAGCTTTTACATGAGTCAGAAGGACAATATATACCTCAACTGGTATTTGGTCCTCTTTTGCATACACTAGATACAAAAACTCTAGTTAGAACACCTAGGACCTTAGTTGTAAAAAATGCACTTTTCCCAGGCGAAACAGAGAGACGGGATATTTCAATTCCGTTAGATGAAAATGGGCGAATGTTAGTTAACTCGATACCAGATACATTTAGAGATACTTTTAAAAATGAATCAACTTTATTACTCTATGATATCGATCAACTAGAATCTACTCTTATCTATGTATTAGAAATTATAGCACGGTTCCAAATTGGATCGTCTGATGGTTTGTTAAGCTACTATCCTGTTGCAAATTACCTAGTAGATTCGTACAATGAACTTAAAGATATAAAAAATGTTCTTTTAACAGATTATTCAGTAAAAAACACAAGAGAAGATCCTAGATTCGAAGAATATTTTGCATTACGACGTGTATTTTTTGAAGAAGCTACTGAATTAACCAATCCGTATTATCTTGAAGAAATTTTGTCTGTCTTAGAGTTATATGCTGCAGGCAATACAGAAATCGATTCAATAAAACTTGATGTTACCGACAAATTTGCAAAATATAAAGAATATTTAGATTTATATAATGAACGTTTTGATGAATTACATGCCTATCTAGATGGAACTTTTTGTGTTGTTGGGCACACTGCAAGTAACTCGACTGACCTTGGAACTACACCTTTTGAAGGTCAATACCCAAATGTTGGAACTCACGCAAATGTCTACAATACTATAATAAGTGAGAATTTTATTACGCCAGTTCCACGGATTTATCTTATACTTGCAGTAGGTTTTTTATCTTTATTTTTTGCTCTTTATTGTAGAAAAGCAGGAAATGCAGGAAGGAATATAGTCGGTATATTTTTAATTTTACTCTTCCCCATGTGTGCAGTAATTTTAATTAACTTAAATTTTTATACAGTATTTTTACCTGCAACATTTTCTATGGCCTTGTGTTATATTGGAATTTCATTTTTCCACTTTGCAGTCTCCGAGAAAGACAAGTCATTTTTACGCCACGCCTTTTCTACGTATTTGTCTGAAGAGGTTGTAAAAGAAATTGTAGAAGACCCATCTAAATTAGCGCTTGGTGGCGAAGAAAAGCATATTACTGCAATTTTTACAGATATTAAGGCGTTTTCTACCCTATCTGAACAAGTAAGTCCTGAGCAACTAGTATCGATTCTTAATGAATATTTAACATTGCTCAGTAATGTAATATTAGAAAATAAGGGAACGATTGATAAGTATATTGGAGATGCTATAGTTGGATTCTATGGAGCTCCAATGCAACTAGAAGATCATGCTTGGCACGCCTGTGTTTCTGCAATAAGAATGAAAGAAGCAGAAAAAGAGTTGAATACACGTCTTGTTTCTGAAGGCTTGTTACCTATGCCAATATATACAAGGGTTGGGCTAAATACTGGTAATATGGTTGTTGGTAACATGGGTACAGACATGAAGATGAACTATACAATGATGGGTAATGATGTTAACCTTGCGGCACGTTTAGAGGGTGTAAACAAAATGTACGAATCATGGATATTAGTTTCTGAATCCACATGGAATGAAGCAAATTCTGGTGAACATGAAGGAAAACTTCTAGCTCGTAGACTTGATAAGGTACGCGTTGTTGGAATTGATAAACCAGTTCAACTGTATAATATTCTTGGCGTAAAAGAAGAAATGTCCTGCGAATGGATTGAATCCGTAGAGGTGTTCCATTCAGCATTAGATTTGTATCTAAATAAACAATTTAATGAAGCAAAAGCTGGTTTTGATAAAGTAAGTGCTTTAATACAAGAAGATAAAACAGCTTCAGTTTTTGCTAAAAGATGTGCAGATTTTGAAAAAAATGGAACTCCTGAAGGCTGGAACGGCGTATTAAAAATGACTACTAAATAGACTTATTTTAACTTGTAATAATTATAATTAGTAACACTGTAATTGACATTACTTTGTTGCTTAATTATAATGGTATATGGCTTATTTTTACGAACAAACTTCACGAACATTTTCAGAGTACTTATTAGTACCTGGTTTTTCGGCTTGCGATTGTGTTCCTGCAAATGTTAATATGCAAACACCGCTTGTAAAATTCAAGAAGGGTGAACTCCCTAAAATTTCAATGAATATTCCTTTAGTCTCGGCAATTATGCAATCTGTATCAAACGATACTCTTGCTGTAGCACTTGCGAAAGAAGGTGGAATCTCGTTTATTTATGGTTCGCAGTCTATTGAAAACCAAGCTGCTATGGTTTCTCGTGTAAAAAAACATAAAGCTGGGTTTGTTATTTCTGACTCAAATTTATCCCCAGAGCACAATCTAGAAGATGCAGTGTCATTAACAGAAAAAACAGGGCACTCTACTATTGCAATTACAGAAGATGGTACTTCTGCTGGTAAGTTGCAGGGAATCTTAACAAGTAGAGATTTTAGAAGAGAGCATATTTCAACAAATTCAAAAATTAAAGACTTTATGACACCACTTAAAGACCTTGTTATGGGTGAAGAAGGTATAAGTTTGCGAGAGGCAAACAATCTCATCTGGAAAGAAAAGGTAAACTCTCTTCCAATAGTTGATAAAAATGGTTGTTTAACATCTATGGTATTTAGACAAGACTTTGCTACCCACGAAGAATATCCGTTAGAATTGCAAGATGAAAGACAAAGATACATTGTTGGTGCTGGTATAAATACCCGCGATTACATGGAAAGAGTTCCTGCCTTGCTTGAAGCAGGCGTAGATGTTTTATGCTTAGATTCTTCCGAAGGTTTTTCTGAGTGGCAAAGTAAAGCTTTAAAAGATATACATGAAAAATTTGGAAGTGATGTAAAAGTTGGTGCTGGAAATGTTGTAGATAAGGAAGGTTTTCTTTTTTTAGCCGAAGCAGGTGCAGATTTTATAAAAGTAGGTATTGGTGGCGGATCAATCTGTATAACTCGAGAACAAAAAGGCATTGGTAGAGGTCAAGCTACAGCAACAATAGAAGTGGCAGCAGCCAGAGATGAGTATTATGAAAAGACTGGAATTTATATTCCAATTTGCTCTGATGGAGGCATAGTACACGACTATCATATAACATTAGCTTTAGCAATGGGTGCAGATTTTGTAATGCTAGGGCGTTATTTTGCACGTTTCGATGAAAGTCCTACAAATAAACTAATTGTTAATGGAAATTATGTAAAAGAATACTGGGGAGAAGGTTCTAACCGCGCTAGAAACTGGCAAAGATATGACTTAGGTGGTGGTACAAAACTCTCCTTTGAAGAAGGCGTTGATTCCTATGTTCCGTATGCGGGTACATTGCATGATAATGTTTCTATGAGCATGAGTAAGATTCGACATACAATGTGTAACTGTGGTGTCTTATCGATACGTGAGTTACAAAAGAACGCAAAAATAACTTTAGTTTCACAAGCATCTATTAGCGAGGGATCTTCGCATGATGTATTAGTAAAAAGCACAACTATTAGTGCTGAATAAGTAAATACTCTAGAAAAAAAAGGGCTGCCAAAAAGTGTAATAACTTGATGGACAGCCTTTTTTTATCCTCTTTGGATCTAGTTAGAAATCGTGATTATAACTGTCGCCTCAGATTTTTCAGTCGAAGTAATATTTCCACTAGCTGCGTCTAATGAACTACTTGATGGTGAGATAACTATTGGTTGGTCATCGTCATCATCTTGAGAAAAATTACTTGAAATAGACTTTTTTAACAAATTAGATTGAGGTGAAGATGCTTTAAAATCTCCTTCAGAGACTGTTGAGCTATTTCCAGCTTCTACATATGTTTCTTTTGCTGTGGAGCTATCATCGCTGGCATTTGGTTTTCGTGGCATAAATCCTACAGATCCATTTTCTACCTCAATAGAAGCAGGCTGCATTTCAAAAACTGTACCACGTACGGATGCAGTTGCAACAGGTGTGTTTACGGTAAACCCTACTCTCTTATCTTCAGCTTTCTTAACGTCTGCCTTGATAGATCCTAAATCTAAATATAGACTAGAATTATGAGAAGTATCAGTTTCTGTTAGTTGTTCAAGTGTTAAACGTGTAAGTTGTCTTACTGTGATTGTAGATCCTGCAACTTGAATAATGGCCTGAGATCTAAAACCTGTAGAAATAATTAAGCCAGAGTCAACAGTATCTCCAGAATTAAGTGGTTTCCAGCCATTATCTGTTTGTAGTTCAACTTTTCCTAATACTGAAACAACAGTACCTTGTAATGCGCTTACAGGGAAAACTGAAATAAAAAGTACAATAAGAACTGTTGAAATAATTTTACCTTTGTTAAGCATTTTATAACCTCCTATAAAACTGCTATATATAAATAATACTATCAGAAGTTAAATATAAATTTAAATTCACCTTTAAAATATGAATCTGTTTCTGCATCAGCTGGTAAAAACTGTCCTGCTGATAAAAACAAATGTAAATCAGATGCTGCTTCCCATCGTGTAGAAAATAACCATTGGGCTCCAGCATACCCTGTTTCTGCATCATCGTTCATAGTGTTTACAAAGAGATCTGCATTTGCTAAAAGTAATAAGGAAGTAATAGGACGAATACTACCTAAAACACCTGTCTTTAAGTATCCTGTGTAAGGTAAAGACTTGCTTATATTTGCATCTACGATCGTAAATGCATTAAAACTAAAGTCTCCACCAGTTGCATACACCGTTTTCCAAGAAACCAGCGATGAATACGGTAAAAATTTTGTTAACTCAAATGTAGACATATTAGATATATACAAAGAGTCATCAGCCTTATTTCCTAAGCCAAGAGTTGAGGTAAGAGTATAATAAAATGAAGGTGTAATTGGTCCATTTAATGCTGCTGAGGTATACATACGATTATCTGATTGTGCCATGTCTACAGCAGCAAATACTTCAAAAAATACATTTTGTTGAGAAAAAAGCTCTGGCAAGAGTAAGGTAGCATTTGCTACAACAAACGGTGCTGCGAGAGCATAAAAAGATGAAGCTTCTTTTTCATTTGGAACTACATTCATCTCAATAGAGTGCTCATTTAAAAATCCTGTATACCCAGCACTTGCGATTACAGAATATGTATCTGATTTATAGTTAAATTTTACTCCATCTAGAGGTTGTGCTAGAATAAGCCCTGTCAAATCTCTAGACATAAATCTACCAATATCTAAAGTTTTTTTTGAATTAGTATTAGAAACAGGTAAAACAACATTAAACTTGAATGTAGAAATATCTAGTATATGAGAATCTTCCGACAAATTCGCATCATAACCAAACTCATAAAACATGTCTCCAGAGAATGTTACTGGAACTGAAGTATTTAGTGGGGTTTGCAACCATAAAGTCGCTCTGTT
Source organism: uncultured Treponemataceae bacterium (assembly GCA_964371205.1). Classification (GTDB taxonomy): domain Bacteria; phylum Spirochaetota; class Spirochaetia; order Treponematales; family Treponemataceae; genus CAYJNB01. Next base: position 4,515 of record CAYJNB010000058.1, on the reverse strand, counting down.
TGTCTGATCAAAATATAAAGCAGATGTTTCGCCTTTATAAGCAGATGTATTAAATATATTTCCACCCCAGTCTAAAGAAAAAAGTGGTAACAGCAAACATAATGCAAAAAGTATAGAAATTATTTTTTTCATTAAAAACCTCTAGAAGATTATACAACACTTTGTTTTTTTTTTCAATAAGAATAAGTCATAGTTTGAAAATATTGTAACTGTAGAAATAGGATAGATAACTAATTTAAGAGGTTTACAGATTAGATAATATATTATATTATTATTAAATGACTGAAAAATACGACATTGTAATTGTTGGTTCTGGACCCGCTGGCTTAGGAGCTGCATTTTCACTTTTAGAAACAAAAAAAGACATGAGCATTTTACTCATTGAGCAAGCACGCATATCCTCAGGAGGTCTGAGAAACGACTGTAAGATGAATTTTACATTTCCTGTTGGGTTTCCGGTTGATTACTGGACTAAAGAACAAGCGAATGAATACTTAGTAGACATTGAAAGAATATTACAGCCAAATATACTGGAACAAACAAAGGTTGATGTGTATACAAAACGTGCTGAACGAGTTGGTGTTGAACTATTAAAAATTCGTCAATCACATTTAGGCACCGATGGTGGTATTCGTCTTATAAAGCAATTAATAGACAAGTTAATTTCTCAGGGTGTGGATATTTCGTTTGAAGAAACTTTAAAAAATGCAGATGAAGAATCTCATACGATCACTACGGATAAAAGAACAATCTCTTATGGATCATTGATTGTTGCACCTGGAAGGCACGGATTTGACTTTTTGCGCCATTTTATGAAAGATTGCAATATTGAGTTTACTGATAACAGCATAGATGTTGGTGTTAGAATCGAAACAAAGCAAGAGCACTACCCCATAGTTTCTGACTATTATGATCCTAAATTTATGTTTCAAGAGAAAACACGCACTTTTTGTACTAATTCAGGTGCGGCTCACGTTGTTCAAGAAAAATATACATCTTCGAAGGGCGATACTTTTTACACAGTAAATGGACATGCTTACTCAAAAGAACATAAGCAAAATGGTTTGGTTAATTTTGCAGTTTTACGTTCAGTAGCCTTTACAGAGCCAATCGCTTCTGGACAGGATTACGCTGAGTTCTTAGGTCAGCTTGCCATGCTTACTGGTGGTGGGCATCCTATAATGCAAAGGATAGGTGACTTTAGACTCGGAAAACGAACAACGCTTTCTGGCTTAAATTCTGACTTATATGATTTTGAGCCTACTCTAAAAAGTGCAACGCCAGGAGATATAGCGTTAGCTATGCCAGCTAAATTCTTACAATCTATTTGGAAGGCTCTAAAAAGGCTTGATACCATTATTCCTGGTATTTTACATCCTAGTACTATTATGTATTATCCAGAAATTAAATTGTATGCGAATAAACCGGTATTCAAGAATGAATATTTTATGGCAGCAGAGGATATATATTTAATTGGCGATGGAGCTGGAACTTCTCGAGGTATAACTGGTGCTTGGGCTTCTGGAATGAGAGCAGCAAGAGGTATTACCAAGAGAATGGAGAAAAGATAATTAATATGAGAATAACCGGTGGAGTATTATGCGGAAGGCACATTAAGTGCCCTTCTGGGATTATTCGTCCTGCAATGGATAGAATGAGAGAATCTCTTTTTTCTGTTTTAGGTGATTTATCTGGAAGATCATTTTTAGATTTATTTTCCGGATCTGGTCTAATTGCCATGGAGGCTGCCTCTAGGGGTGCGTCCGAGGTTGTGTTAGTAGAAAAAGATCCTTTAAAAACAAAAACTGTTTTAGAAAATGTAAGTATTGCACCTGTTAAAGTGCAGTGCAAATTTCTTTCGGTTGAATTATTTGTTGCAAGAAATAAAAAAGCATTTGATGTAGTATTCTTAGACCCACCCTTTCCTTACAAATTTCATGAAGATTTAGTTAAACGATGTTCAAAATCTGGTACCGTCGTTGAAGGAGGAACACTCCTTATTCATCGCCCATCAGAGGTTAAAATGAGTGAGAAAATAGACAGGCTAGTTCGATATGATCAGAGAATTTATGGCCGCTCAGTTGTTGATTTATATAGATTTGAGTAGTACAATATAACTAAGATTCTACTAGCGTACCTTTGGGAGGATGTACCGTATGAATAATGACTTAGAGAAGCAATTTTCAAGAAAACTAATCGGTGAAGGTTTTATAAAAGTAACCGAAAAGCCAACACAAACACTTTCCTCCGAAGAAAAAGCGTTACTTAATCGCAAAGGTAATGTGTTCTTTAACGAAGGCAATATTCAAATGGCAAGAAGGGTGTTTTTGGCAACAGGCTATTCAGATGGTCTAACACGTGTAGGAGACTCATTCCTAAAACAAGGCGATGAACTTTCTGCGTTAAAAATGTATTGGCTTGCCCACAATAAGTCAAAATCAAGTGCACTTATACAAAAGGCTGCAAACATAGTTTCGGCCCTTATTTCCGATGAATCGCCTACCGAAACGACTGGGGACATGAATTGACTAATAAAATACCTTTAACTGGCCTACTGCCCGAACAAATAGCAGAATTTTTTCCTGAAGAACCTGCGTTTCGCTCAAAACAAGTATTTAAATGGGTATACAGTGCAATTTCAACAATTGATGATATGACTAATTTATCAAAAGATTTTAGAACTCTTTTAGCAGATAAAACAACCTTGCGCACATCTTCAATTAGTCAGCGTCTTGAAGATCCAGATAAAACAGTAAAGCTACAAATTGAACTTAGTGATGGCAATGCAGTAGAAACTGTTTTACTTACAGATGAAGAAGACAGGAAAACAGCCTGTGTTTCTTGCCAAGTTGGGTGTGCTATGGGGTGCGCTTTTTGTAAAACAGGAACGCTTGGCTTTTCTAGAAATCTAAGTGCTGCCGAGATAGTAGAACAATTTTTATTTTTAGAAGAAGAATGCGGAAAGCTCGATAATATAGTCTTTATGGGAATGGGAGAACCTCTATTAAATTTAGATAATATACGATTAGCAATTGATATTTTGTCTCATCCGCAAGGCAGAAACCTTTCTAAACGAAGAATAACACTCTCTACAGCCGGTATTATTAGTGGAATATATGATATAACAGATAATGGTCCTCCTGTACGGCTGGCTGTCTCACTTACTACTGCAACACAGTCTTTAAGAGAGTCTCTCATGCCTATTACAAAATCAAATTCATTAAATGATTTACGAAAAGCTATAGCGTACTACACTGAAAAAACAGGAAACCGTTGTACTTTAGAAACAGTTCTTCTTGCAGAAGAAAATACAACAGATACGGCAATCGACGATTTAATATTTTTTACAAAGGGTCTAAATGTACATGTAAATCTTATACCGTGGAATCCAGCTCCAGGATTAGCATTTAAAGAACCATCTGCAAACCAAACTGCTTATGTACGCAAAAAATTAGAGAAAGCTGGTGTTAATGTAACTATTCGGGCACGCCGAGGCAGAAAAATTGGTGGTGCATGTGGTCAACTCGGCAAAATAAAGTGATTAAGTGTCCATTCACTAATTTCTAAAGCATAGCTAAAAGGACTATTTTCAAAGTTGGGTACAACAAAAAATGAATTTTCGTTTTGGTATATTTCTAGCGAGTACAATTTTTTACTAATATCATACATCGTTAGTTTATATGCTAATGTATCATATTGTATGTCTTTTACAGGTATTATGCTAGATCCTCTTGCAGAAAAAAGGTTAGAGATATATGCATCAAAATTATCTGCAGTTGAAATATGATTATACAATACGATATCTTTTGTATTTTGTAAAATAAAGTTTTGCAACTCAACTTTTTGAATTGTAGTCTTGTCTATATGTGCAGAATCAGAAATGACTTTCATATCTGCAAATTCTTCTGTATTCATTGAAATATATGGAGAATATAAATCTCTGGCTCGGTATGCATTTAGATTTTTGCTACTACGTAAAAAAATCTTATTTTCGCTAAAGTCATTGTTACCAAAATATATGTCAGTTAGTATCGCATCAGAGCGAATAATTACTCGCTTAGCTTGTTCTTCGGTTAATCCATATTGGTAATATGAGCTTGGTTTGCTGCTTTGTAAGTCTAAGAGATTTATTTGCATAAACACATCAAGATATTCGTTAATATAACTATTCTTAATAGGGACAATAAGATCATTACTATTTTGTGATTTGTGCGGTAAAGAAGAAATTGTTGCCATCCATAAATCATCACTATTATTAGTCTCTTTAAAAAAAATAATAGAATTTCCTAAAGAACTTATTTCTATTTGCGTAACAAGTTCCTTATATTTTGGATTTAAGAGAACACTTTCGAGTTGACCTGTATTTTGACTTTTGTTCACAAAAAAACTTAAGATATACGTTACAGTGAGTATAAGGCAGAGTAACAGTAGGAGTTTCTCAGTAGTTATTTTCTTACTCATATTTTTTCCGTAAATTATGAATTCGCATAAACCTAAAGCATACATATATAATTG
>CAYJNB010000057.1:2902-10783 GCA_964371205.1 uncultured Treponemataceae bacterium | reverse complement strand
GCTCAAAATGCCGATGATATATTTAGAAAGGAATTATTATCGCTTTGAGAAAATGTCTAATAAAAATACTCAGTATTTGTTGTTTTATATTCGCAGTGCTTGCTCCAAGCTATACCCAAAATCCACAACTACCCGAAGAACGCTCTTGGTATATATTACATAAAGCAGAATATGCCTATGAGCAATCTGATTATGTAGAAGCGATTCAGTTATCGGTAGAAGCAAAAAAGATTCGTAAGCAAGAATCCGAATGGAGCCTATTTGAAGTAACGCGAGCTCTCACTCCTTTAGAAGTGCAGCAAGCAGGAGAAGATATTGACCTTGTTTTAGAAGTACTAGAAGAGCGAGAACAGTATCATGTTATAGAAATTATCTTAGAAACATTAGAAATAATACCAATTCAGCGTGAGCTTGTTACAGTTCCTAATGTTCTAGAAGCGATTCAAAATAAGGCATTTTACCCCGAAGCTGATTATTTATTGGGAAGATTGTATAGGATACAAGGTGAATACAGTGTTGCACAAGATTATTTAGACACGGCCTGGGAACATTCAGAAAAACTCGATATTGCAGAACTAGAAAACAGCATTTTATATGAGATGGCAGAATTGCAAAAATTGCAAGGAAATCTAGACGCGTACGAAAAAGCTTTATTGTTTATAATCTCTAGAGAGGAAGATGAACTTGCTAATCCAGACAGTGGCTTTGCTCGTTCTGTAGTTGCTACTCTAAAAAGAGGTGTATCTCTCGACGATTTCTTCTTATTATACCGACATAATTTTTACGATCTAATACCAATGTACAATCAGTTAGCAGAGTATTATTATAATAACGAAGAATACGAAAAAGCATTGCCGTATTCTGTGCTTGCCTCTTTAAGTATGTTTACTCGGATGTATGATGCAGTTTTAGAAAGAAACTTTGAATTTGAATACACCACATACATAGACTACTTAAAGTCTTTAGTACGGTACCACGATGTTATTCGCTGGTCTATATCTCAAGAAGTATGGCGCGGTTTTTATTACTTTTCTAAGATTTTAGAAAAATTAGAAATTACCGAAATTTCTAGAGAATTAAAAGTTGCTCTTGCGCGCGAATGCCCAGAAGATTACTGGAAACAGCTTGCGTTTAAAGAAATATTTACAAACTAATTTTAGGAGAAAAAAATGAAAAAAATCATGCTAGCGCTTGTGCTTTTACTTTGTGTATCAGCTAGCGGTGTGTTTGCCTTAGGATTGGGAGTTCAAGGTGATTTTAACGTAGGAGAGAATACCGATGCAGGGCTTTCTGCCTCAATTAAATTCGATTCTATCCCATTTTACTTTGCAGTAAAGACATCGTTTACTAACGATTACTTTGCACTTGGCTTAACAGCAGATAACTGGATCTTAAACGATACCTTTATCCAAGAACCTTTTAAATGGTTTATCGGTTGGGGTTTGTATACAAACATGGTAATTGCTGATCCTTTTGGTATTAGTGTAGGCGGACGTATTCCTGTTGGTTTAAATGCTTTTTTTGCTAATGGTTTTGTTGAACCATATATTCAAGTAGCTCCCTCAATTGGAATTACTTTCTTACCAGACTTACACTTTCCAGATTGGTCTGTACCAATCTCTCTTGGTGTTCGTTTTTGGCTAACAGATAGACATAACTAAGACTTGTTTGGGTTTTAATAAAAAAAGCCAAAACCAAGATATAATTCGTTCTTTCCAAGGGTAGAGTTAACGCTCTCCCACGGAAGAACTTCGAACCCTGCACTTATGCGAGCAATAACACTGCGTAACTTTGTAGGAAATAAAATAACATCTAAACCTGCAGTAAGATAATTTCCTTGCGTATTCATTAAAGCAATATCTACAAATGGCGACCACTGCATTTCAAAATCAAAATATCTCATCCAGTCCCAAAAGCCCCATGCTACCCAATCTGTTTGAATAATCTTTATAGGCATATCAAAGCTAAAAAAGAGTGCTCCACTGTCATCCATCCTTGGATCCTCGTCCAAAATACCACGTATGTATCTGCCAAGTTCATCATCGGTAGAATTTATGTTGTGCACCCATGTTGTTTTTGCAGAAAAACCAAGGTATGAAAAACCCTTATGTGCAGCAATAGAAGTTGTAATATTAGGCTCAAAAATACCATCGTAAAAATTATACGGAAACGATTGTTTAAAAGAAAGAGAAAGTCCTTCTCTAAAATTCCCTACCCAGTTAATTCGCTCTGTTTCGAACTTAAAGGCTGGATCTAAAACGGGTCCTTTAAGGTCTGGGTCGCTAATACCGTCTGTATTTTGAGTAAAAGCATCTACTCCCCAATTAAGCGTATAAGTTAAGCTTGGAGTTAAAATTACGTCTCCCCAATTTGGAATTGTTGCAAGCGTAAGAGGGAGGCGCATAAAAACTTTTTCTACAAAAAATGGATCTTGGTTTGGGTATTCTATTTGATTATACATAAAACTCTGCTCAAATCCAAACTCAAACTTATGTTTATTAGCAAAGGGAAGTGTAAAGGTTAGACCTGTAGAAAGCTCTGCTATTATGTCTCTTTGACCAAAAACGTACTGAACCTCATGTTCATTATTCCACTCAGAATCGAGCGAAAAAAGTGTAAAGGGTAGGTCAAATTCAATTTCTAGACCAATTTTGTTCCTACCTTCTTCGTCGAGCATATATTTAAACTCGCTAGTGAGTTTTTTGAGAGAACCTAAAAAATTGTAATTATCTAACTGCACTTGCATTTCGAAACCATCATTGCTACTGTAGGTTGGAATTGGTAGTACAATAATATTCCACGTATCTTCGGTTATTATTTCTAGGTTAACTGGGATTATGCCATTTTGTGCTTCTTGATACATTGGCTTTATAGAAACATTTTCGAGCTGTCTAACATTATTAAACTGACTCAATAAATCTGTAAGATAGGCCTCTAAGCTCTGTCTACTTGTAAACTGCGTACTGTAGTCAATTGTTACTTCGTTACGCAGAGCTCGTTCTGTAGTAGAGCCTTGTATGATATATGTGGTAGAAACTATTTGAAATGACTGTGCTTCTTGAGCAAAAAGAGGAAGCGTTACAGCTAAAATTAGTAAAAAAAATAAAGTTTTTCTTACTAATAAAGGTTTTTTAGTATGCATTCTTGTTTATAAAACCCTTAAAGATTGTTAAAAAAACAATTTTAAAGTCGAGCGCAAAAGACCAATTTTCGATATAGAATAAATCAAATTCAATTCGCTTTTCAATTGATGTATCTCCTCTTAAGCCATTTACTTGAGCCCATCCAGTAATACCAGGATTTACTTGATGTTTTACCATATACCGTGGAATTTCTTTTTTAAACTGTTCTACAAATTGAGGGCGTTCTGGTCGAGGCCCAATAACAGACATATCACCTTTTAATACGTTAAAAAATTGAGGAAGTTCATCTATACTGGTTTTTCGCATTAGGGTTCCCCATTTTGTTTTACGAGTGTCGTGTTTTGTTGACCAGCCTGCACGTTCTTCGAGTGTTGTTTGTACTCTCATTGATCTAAATTTGTACATATTAAAAGTTTTTCTGTTGTAGCCAACTCTTTCTTGTTTAAACAAAATTGGCCCAGGAGAGGTTACCTTTGTCATTATTGCTGCAAAAATAAGGAGTGGCGATGTAAGTATTATGGCAAATATAGAAAAGAAAATATCAAATAGTCTTTTACCAAAACGGTATGTTGGAATTTCGAGAGGTATAAACCTAGTATCTACAATAGGTAGTCCATCTAAGTCTTCTGTAAAAGGTTTTGCAGGAAAAAAGTCATCGTGGTATGGAATAAATAAGAGCTTTACGCCGTTTTCTTCGCAGAGTTGCATAATCGATTTATATAATGAATAGTTTTCTGGTAATAAGCCAGCAACTACAACATCAACTTGATTTGCTGTTAAGGCTGCCTGCAATGTTTCTATTTGACTTACTGTTATAACTTCTTTTACTCTATATCCCCAAAACGGGTGAGATTCTACTCGTTCTAAGAAAGCATCTGTTAGATTGTTTTTACCTATAACAATACAATTTCTAACATCTTTTCCATTTCTTAATCTCGAACGCGTAACTTCTAATAAAACGATACGTAGTAAGGTAGTAATAGCTGTATTGATAAATGCAAACAACAATATAAGATAGCGAGAAAAATTAGTAAATTTAAAAACAAATAAAAAAGCAGTAAAGAGTACAACGCATAAAATATTTGCAAAGATAATAATTGTTATCTCATGAGAAACTGTTTCTGTACTTTTTACAGCATATAAACCTGCCAGGTTATACGTAAATAAATATAATGGAATCATGCATATAACAAAAAAGAAAATTTGAGTTACTGTAAACATTTCTTTTCCATACATGAGATTAAAACGTATATAGTATGCTAAGTAAAACGAAAATAGAATGGTAAAAATATCAGAAAAAATTCTAATTCGTCCTAAGCTTTTATTGTTTTCTATAACCATTAATAGCAGTATATACCTTATAAAAAAGTTAAGCAAGTATTTTTATAGACTATCTATTTATGTAAAATCTTTTTTTACATTATCTATAATAGTCTTTATTTCATTTAAAAAACGTTCTTCAGAAAACATTTCTGAGTGCTTTCTTATTGCTGTTGCATCAAATGAGCCAGCATTGTAAAGCTCTTCAAAAGTAGTAATAGCCGTAATTACTTCTTCTACTTCTTGTTTGGCAAAAAAGATTCCTGTTTTACCTTCTACTACAGTTTCTAGGCTGCCACCTTTTCCATAGGCAATAACCGGCCTTCCACATGCTTGTGCCTCGAGCGGAATAATTCCAAAATCTTCTTCTGCGCAAAAAATAAGTGCTTTACAGTTTTGTAAATAATGCGCAACTTCCTCATCACTTATTCTTCCAGTAAAAATAATGTCTTTAGCTGCACCAGCAAGCTGTTTTAATTCAGCTTCTTGACTACCGCTGCCAATTACTACAAGCTTTTTGTCCAGTTTTTTGCAGGCAGAAATAGCTAAATCTATGCGCTTATAAGGAACCATTCTCGAAAAGACCACATAATAATCAGCGGAAGGATTATCAATTGGCGTAAGTCTTGCAATATCTACCGGAGGATACACTACAAGAGAATCTCTGTTCCAAAATTTTTTAATTCTACGTGCAATATAGTTAGAATTTGCTAAAAGCACATCTACTCTCTGGCTACTTACATAATCCCAAAGCCGGATAGAGGGCATTTGCTTTTCCATAAAAAACCGTACAAGCTTACCAGAGCGTTTTTTATAATCATGATATAAATCCCACGCATAGCGCATTGGAGAGTGAATATAAGCAATATGAATAGCTCCTGGAGGTGTAATAACACCTTTGGCGCAACTCGAAGATGAGCAGAGAATAAGATCATATCCTGTAAAATCAAAGCTCTCAAATGCTTTTGGCATAAAAGAAAGCATTTTTGTATATAATTTAAAAATACCAGGAATTTTTTGTAAGTTCGAAGTGTGTACTTTTTCGGGCGGAAAATACTGTTCCATTTTACTTTTATCGTAAACTAGGGTAAAAATATCGGCATTAGGATAGAGCTTATAAAATTGTTCTACAACTCTTTCGGCTCCTCCAAATGTTACTAACCAATCGTGTACTATTGCTACTTTCATCATAAAATCCTCTTAAGTACTATAGCATAAATTTTTCAAGGTGTATATATTTTGAATATGTTTTGTAATGTGGCAAGGTTGCAAAAATGAGCTTATTAGTGTAGTATATTTTAATGAAGAAAGTAGTCGTTTTTAATGCCTTGCAAACTTCTTTAAGTGCTGGAATAGGGCGTTATAGCTTTGAATTAGCAAGAGAAATTTACTCGCAAAATAAAGAGGCTACAGATCAAAATTCTCTCGATATAAAAATAGTTATTAGAGAAGAGGATACAGCCGTATTCGACTTTGTAAGTTCAGATGATTTACATATTGTACACGGTATACAAACAACTAAGCAACGCAATGCGTATGAACAGTTTAAGCTACCAAAGTATGTAATAGAAAAATATCCACAAGCCTTATTACATTATCCAGATACTATGGCTCCTATTTTTGCTAAAAATAACGTCGTTATTACGGTGCATGACCTTGCATTTAAGAGCCTAAAAAAAGTGTTTACATTCAAAACTAGAATGTGGAAGAACCTAATTACAAACCTTTCTATAAAAAAAGCAAAAAGTATTATTGCAATTACCAAGTTTACAAAATCAGAAGTCTTACAGCATTATCCAAAATTGCATTCCGAAAAAGTTAATGTAATTTATAATGGCTTTAACGATTTTAGTAGCTATGAGCCGAATATGGAACGCGTTTCTGATGTAGTGCGTAGTGCTAAAAACTATATTTTAACAGTTAGTACTATTTCTCCTCGCAAAAATATAGATGGCTTAATTAGAGCTTTTTATACAATCAAAGATTTAATAAGCCAAAACCTAGTTATAGCAGGAAATAATGGTTGGATGTATGAATCTGTTCATAAACTTGTTGTAGAGTTAGGTTTGCAAGACCGTGTTATTTTTACTGGCAAAGTAAACGATGACGAACTTGCCTATTTGTATAAGAATACAGACTTACTTGTATATGTTTCTTTTTATGAAGGATTTGGACTGCCACCATTAGAGGCTATGAGCTGTGGCAAACCTTGCATTGTTTCTGATACAAGCTCTTTGCCAGAAGTTGTAGGGCAGTGTGCCACTCAAGTTACTCCAACAGATACAGCCGACATAGCAGAAGCTATTTTGACAGTAATTAAAAGCAGGCACGAAGAAAGGTCTGCCGAGTATAACAAGTGGTTACAAAATTTTTCGTGGAAAAAATGTGGCAAGCAAGTACTAGCACTATATAACTCACTGTTTGCAGGGGAGGCCTTATAATGCTTTCGATAATAATTCCACATTATAATTCTGTAGATTCTCTTGTGCGTCTTATTAATAGTGTTCCTAATTCTAAAGACATAGAAGTCATAATTGTAGATGATAAAAGCGATATTGCGTTTGACGACTTACAGAAAAGAGTGCTAGATTTGCAATCTAATTTTGAGTTTACTATAAAAGTATTTTACAACGATGGTATAAAAAGTGCCGGAGCTTGTCGCAATATTGGTTTAAGAGAAGCTCAAGGCGACTGGCTGTTATTTGCAGATGCTGATGATTATTTTACTCAGGATATGGATGAAATTTTAAGCGAATACCTAGATTCTACAGAAGACATACTCTTTTTTGTGCCAACAAGTGAAGAAGTAGGTACTCAAGGCTTTGTAGGCAGGCACCTGTTTTACGAAAAACTTGTTTGCAATTATTTAGATAATCCTAATTCACTTACTGAGGCTGCTCTTAAGTACCGCTTTGTAGTTCCGTGGTCAAAAATGATACGAAGAGATCTTGTTATCAAAAATAATATTCAGTTTGACGAGGTGTTAGCTTCTAACGATATTATGTTTGCCACACGGGTTGCCCAGGCAGCAAAATCGATACGAGTTTTGAATAGAACAATCTATTGTGTAACTGGAGGAGAATCTACACTTTCTACAAACAGAGGGCAAGCTGTTTTTAATGCACGCCTTGGTGTTTTTCTTGAACAGTACGCCTTTTGTAAAAAACACCTAACTAAAAAAGAATTTTATAGGGTTCATTTGCGTGGAATGGTATATATTTTGCGCTGCATAAAATTTAGGCTAGGCTTTAAAACGTTTATTAAAACGCTATACTTGTTAGCAACTAACCGAGTAAAGCTTTTTTATTTTTCTGACCTTTCTGTACAGCAGTTTGTAGAAACGTATTCTAAGTATTTTAAAGAGAAAAAAACAATAATTTAGGGAGCACCGATGAAAATAGCAATAGCTGGAACCGGA
>CAYJNB010000057.1:487-2892 GCA_964371205.1 uncultured Treponemataceae bacterium | reverse complement strand
TTGGTTTATCTAATGCGGTATTACTTGCACAACACAACGAAGTTATAGCAGTTGATGTTATTCAAGAAAAAGTAGACAAGATTAATAAAAAAAAATCTCCTATTGTGGATACCGAACTAGAAGAGTACCTTTCTCAAAAAAAACTGAACCTAGTAGCTACAACAGATGCACAAAAGGCATATAAAAATGCAGACTTTGTTATTATTGCAACTCCCACAGACTACGACGTTGAATTAAACTATTTTAACACTAAAACAGTTGAGTCTGTTATAGAAACAGTATGCACAGTAAACCCCAATGCGGTAATGATTGTTAAGTCTACTGTTCCGGTTGGGTTTACAAAAAAAATGAGGGACCAATACAAAACAGATGCGATTATATTTTCTCCTGAATTTTTACGAGAAGGCAAAGCACTGTACGACAACCTACATCCATCGCGCATTATTGTGGGCGAAGATTCTGAGCGAGCCAGAGTGTTTGCTAACCTGCTTGTGCAAGGTGCAATAAAAAAAGACATTCCTGTATTATTTACCGATGCAACAGAGGCAGAGGCTGTTAAACTCTTTTCTAATACCTTTTTAGCCTTACGCGTTGCCTATTTTAATGAGCTCGACACCTACGCAGAAATTCGCGGTTTAGATACAAAACAAATTATAGAGGGAGTTTGTTTAGACCCTCGTATTGGCTCGCATTACAATAATCCTTCTTTTGGTTATGGCGGGTATTGCCTCCCAAAAGATACAAAACAATTAAGAGCAAACTACGAAGATGTACCAAATAATATAATTGAAGCAATTGTAGAATCTAACACAACAAGAAAAGACCACATTGCCCAGATGATTTTAAAGCATAATCCAAAGGTTGTAGGCATTTATCGTCTTACTATGAAGACAAACTCAGATAACTTTAGAGCCTCGTCTATTCAGGGAATAATGAAGCGCATAAAAGCAAAGGGAATAGAGGTAGTTGTGTATGAGCCTACCTTACACGAAGAGACTTTTTATAATTCGCGCGTTATGAGCTCTTTACAAGAGTTTAAGTCTCTGTGCGATGTAATCGTTTCGAATCGTCTTTCTGCCGATTTAGAAGATGTAGCGTCTAAGGTGTATACCAGAGACCTCTTTGGGCGAGATTAGGAAGACGTATGAAGATTGCCTTTTTACTGCGCGATTTACACATTGGTGGCTTAGAAAAAGTTACTGTACAAGTAGCTGCTATGCTTAGTAAAACACACAGTGTGGATATTTTAGTGTTTTCTAAAAATAACCAGTCTATACCGACCCAAGGGTGTAGAGTACTAGAAGGGAACATATCTTATACTATTGCAGAAAAAGTAGTAAAACGGCTTAATCGGCTAACCTTTAAAGTGCCGCGTCTTTTGTTTTATAAAGAGGTGCGTTTCTTACAGCAGGTAGTACAGCAAAATGAGTACGACTGTATTATTGCATCCGATGGCTACAATAGTATAATTTTGCAAGTAGCTATGGATACAGCAGGGTTTGCCAAGAGTCCTAGAACAATTGGATGGATGCATAACGAGTATGCTATTTATTTTAATAGCTACCTTAAAAAGGTTCGTAAGCTTTTTGAAGATAAACTTAGCCGATTAGATGGCATTATTACGCTTACTACCGCAGATAAAGAGCTTTTTAAGAAGCATAATGCACATACTGTTTCAATTAGTAACCCGCTTACCCTAGAGAATCCACGTGTTTCGAGCTTAGAAAATAAAGAAATTCTTTTTGTTAGCAGACTGAGCAAGGAGCAAAAGGGGCTCGACTTTTTGGTGCAAATTGCAGAACACATTCGAGGTAGGGGATGGCACATTAGCGTTGTGGGTCAGGGAAAAGACGAGTCGTGGCTAAAAGAAGAGGTTAAAAAGAAAGACCTGGGCGATACCCTTATTATGCATGGCTTAGTTACCAGCAATTTGGTAGATATCTATGCTAACGCCTCTATTTTTATTTCTACTTCTCGGTGGGAAGGTTTTGGCCTTAGCATACTAGAAGCCATGTCTTGTGGCCTACCGGTAGTAGCATTTAACAATGCCGGACCTTCAGAAATACTCGCTAATGGAAACGGACTATTAGTAGAAAAAGAAAATGTTGCGGCATTTGTAGAAGCTTTAGAATCTCTTATGCATAATAGAGAGAAATTAGAGCAATACAGCGTAGTAGCAAAAAATAGGGTAGCAGACTTTTCGGTAGATACAATTACCGGTAAATGGCAAGAAGTTTTAGAGAAATCTTTAAGTAAAGGATAAGATGAAAGAAATTAAAGAAGCTATATTAATATCTATAATAATTCCACATTATAATTCATTGGATACATTAAAACGTTTGCTAAAGAGTATTCCAAATCTCTCTGAGATTGAAGTTATTGTAGTAGACGACAGGAGCGACATA
>CAYJNB010000057.1:0-477 GCA_964371205.1 uncultured Treponemataceae bacterium | reverse complement strand
CTTTTCGGTAGATACAATTACCGGTAAGTGGCAAGATGTATTAGCACAGATAGTATCGTAAAAATATGCGATTATGGACTTTTAATCAAAAGATATGATATAATTGAGTCAAAAGAATTGTAGACACCCTCCTTTTAACCAGCAAAATTTGGTGTGTATTTGTCTTTATAAGAATGCTATAGACGAGGATTTAAATGATATACTTTACCAGGCTTTCAAAAAATCAAAAGGTAACAACCGGTGGTTATAGTAGAGATAAGGCTTTTTACACTTATTTTTGCGAAAATCAATCAGTATTTGGTAGAGTTATTTTTAAAGAAATTAACGGAAATAAAATAACAAAAAAATTAAAAATGCTTTTAAGCTATATGTATTTGATTTTTGTTACGAATGAGAAAATATTTTTTCATACTACGGTAATTCCGGTTTTATTCCCCTATAAAATTTTTGCAAGAACCCCGGGGGGCGGCGGCGGCC
>CAYJNB010000056.1:0-10842 GCA_964371205.1 uncultured Treponemataceae bacterium | reverse complement strand
ACCTCCATGTAGCGCTATTTTTAATTTTTTTTTCTTTTTCTAGAAAAATGCTCAAAAATGTGTTTTGTGAACCCAATATATATGTATGCTTTATTGTGTAATCGTACTGTTGTGTGTTTTTCTAACTCCTTTGAATGCACAACAGTACAGTTTTTTTTCGGGGCTCTCAAGCACAAAAACAGCAGATGTAGGGATTCAATTACAGTTTCCTTTAGTGGAGGCACGTATATATGGGCATAGCGATTTTTCTAACACCGAAAAGAAAAAAATAGAATTACAGAACTGGAGTCTACAGGTTGGAGAATCAAGTTCTTGGCAAATTAGTGCGGGGAATCTTTCTCTAAGTGGTATATTTTCTCGTTTTAATAATCCTACGGTAACAGTTCCCAGTGCATTTAAAAGCTATGGGGTTAGTGAGAGTGGCTTAAAGATTTCTAAGCCCTCTTTTTCTTCTTCACGTAGCGGAAAAACAGCCTTTGCAGGTACTGTTAGGTTTTCATATTTTGATTTGTTTGCCTTTGCACGTATGGATCGAGAGCTAGAATTTGCGGATATAAAATCAATTGCATATCCGATAGGCATAGGTGCTTCAATTATCTACCCAAAGAAAGATGAGCGACGAGGTGCTCCTCTAGAGCTTTCGGTTACTGTTCTTGCTGGACACTCGAGTTTACAGGCAAAAGAAAATGACTCGTGGTATTTAGATTATCCATATTTTGCAAAAACAAGTACTCATTATGTACTTTCGGAAATTTGTGTAATAACAGAACAGATAGAATTGTTTTCTTCAAATGGCTTTTCGGAACATCCGCTGGGTGAACTGTATTTTTTTACACGAAATGAACTTTCGTGGACTATGTATTTTTTTACCCTAAATGTATTTTTTTCTTATATAGATAATGGGTATATTCCTGCAAATGGGAGTCAGATTCATAAAAGTCTTCACGGTTATATTAATCCACAATTTCTCTTCCCTTTAAATGATCAAAAATCGCGCCATTTTCGTCTTGGCTTTCTTTCTTCGGTTCAGTATGAACACAGTGCAGAGAAACATTCTTTGCCCGTATTTTCTGGAGATATAAAGGCGAATCTTGCTTTTTTAGGAACAGTATTTTCTATACACTCTGAAAATGAACTACGAAATATTGACCCTCTCAATGATATTGTTTTTTCTAAAGAATCCTTGATAAAATCAAAGCTAAGTCTTGCATATAAAAATTCCCCAATAAAATCAAATTTCTTTTTAAGTATTGGTGGCCGCTATGAGATGGAACCTTATACCTATATTTTTGCGCAGCTCGATAAAGAAAAGACAGTATTTCTTGACGTTTCGACCTCTGTTTCTCCACTACAATCGCTGTATTTGTCTTTTGACTCAGAAATTGAATTTACAAAGGATAGCCCAATACCTGTCATTGGTGGAGAGATAGAATATACCTTTCGTAAAGAAAAAACGATTGCAGATGTATCACTGTCTATCGACTACATTGCAAAAAAGGATTTAGAAGTTGCAGTACAATGTATGTGGCGGCTATAATTCTTATACGAGGTTTGTGCTGCCTTGCCTTGACCTAAGCAGTGTAAATAGAGTACAATTAATCTAAAGTTCTCTTATTGCTCTTACAAAGGAACACAGATGAAGTATACAGCCCCTACAAATCTAGCAATTGTTGCTTGCCCAGGCGGAGAAGTTTTTGCAAATCAAGTAGTTGATCACCTTAAGCATATTTATAAACATCGATTCAATGCAAAAAATGAACATTTAATTAAACGATATGAGTGTGATAAAGAAACACTTCAAAAAGATATTAACTTTCAAAACGATATACAATCGTCCGATTTGGCGGTACGTGGTCCGATTGATAAATATCGTGTTCCAAAATTTAAAGCAGATACACGTTTTACCTATTTTATTAATGGTGAGTTTAAAACCGAAATATTAGAAACGATTCGCGGTAAAGATGTTTTTATTTTTCAAGATGTAGAAAACCACGCCGAAATTTTGTTAAATGATGGAAAGAACAAACATGTGCTTTCTGTTAATGACCATATTATGTCTTTGTTGGTAACAATAGATGCTGTTAGACAAGCTGGTGCCGATCGTATCTCCTTGGTTTTACCAGTATATCCATATAGTAGACAACATAAAAAAAAGGGTAGAGAAGGTCTTACTGCTAGCCTTTTAAGCCATATTTACGAAAATATGGGAATTCAGCGTATTATTACACTTGATATTCACTCTCGAGAAATAGAAAATGCTTTTAGTCGTGCGCATATCGATAATCTCCATGCAAGTTATCAAATAATCAGAGAGCTTTCAAAAATTGTTGATTTGGAAAGTCAAAACGACGACTTTGTAGTTGTTTCTCCCGATACTGGTGCTGTAGATAGAAATAAATTCTATGCAAATGGATTAAAGCGCCCTCTAGCTATGTTGTATAAAGAACGTGATTATTCAGTTGTTACACAAAATGCAAAAGATTCAAATATTAAATCTATTAAACTGCTCGGAGATGTAAACGGTAAAGTTGCATTTATGGCAGACGATATGCTCGGAACTGGTGGAACACTGCTTAAGGGTATGGAGTTCCTTAAAGAACAAGGGGCTTCGAAGGTTATTGCAGCAATAAGCCTTCCATTTTTTTCTGGAAATGCAGTTGAACAATTTAATGAAGCATATAAAAAAGGCTTGTTTTATCGCCTTATTGGAACAAATGCAGTTTACCACGAAGATTTAAATGATTGTGAATGGTATATAAGCACTAATGTAACGGGCTTATTTGCAAATGTTATTTCTCGTGTGCATCATAACCAATCCTTGAGCGATTTACTGGATAACCGAAACATAATCGATAAAGTTATTAAATCTAGTAAAAGCTAAGGCGGCAAGTGTGAAAACAATTCGCACTGTTCTTACAGTAGACATTGGAACCTCTTCACTAAAAGCCGCTCTCATCGATTCAAAAGGCAATGTGTATGCTTATGAACGTATTGCCTTTGACCTTGCTCAATACCGCGAGCACTCTGTGTCTATTTGGATAAAGGCACTCTCTTCTGCCGTTCCAAACCTAATTGCCCAACTAGAAAAAACTAAGAGCTCTCTACACAAAGAAAATTCTGATAATAAAATAACCATTAGTGCATTATGTGTTTCGGGTAATGGGCCTACAATCGCAACAGATGAGTATTTGCTTTTATGGAATGAGGATATTACTCTAAGCGATGATTTAGCTCAAAAAGCAAAGCCTTCTCTTTTTTTACCGCGACTTTTATACATTAAAGAGCAATTACATTCGGTATGGCAATCCACAAGACGCTTTTTTTCGGGCCCAGAATACCTTATTTATCAACTCTGTGGGGCAGAGGTTACTATATTGCCCGAAAAGCGGTTCGAGAAAGCATATTGGACAAAGGAGCAACTTGCTGTTTGCAATATAGAAAGTGATTTACTTCCCGCTTTTGTTACATCTGGGCACTGTGCTGGTATTTTGAACAAAGAGATTCAATCTTACTTAGGTTTACAGAAAGAAACCAATTATTACAGCCCCGAATCAGAAATTCGTGTAATATGCGGTGCTCCTGATTTTGTCGTAGCCCTTATTGGAACAAATACTCTTACAGCTGGTGCTGCTTGCGACCGAGCAGGTTCAAGCGAAGGGATAAATATGTGTACAGCTCATCCACTTTCAGTAGCAGGTGTTCGTACTCTGCCTTCTGTACTAAGTAATTACTATAATGCGAGTGTATTATTACCACACTCCAATTCACTTGAGGCGCATGCAAGTATTCCGTATATTACCGATGGTATAAGGACTCTTGAGCAAGCTTCTGGTTATAAGATAGAAAAACTGCGTATAACCGGTGGGCAAGCTCGTAACAAAGAGCTTAATCAACAAAAAAGTAATGCGTTAGGGATCCCTGTAGAAGTTATGCAATTATACGATGCAGAATTAATTGGAGATGCAGTATTAGCCTTTTATGCCTTTGGTGAATATGCAAGTATTCAAGAGGCAGCACAAAATATGGTTTCTGTTTCCGAAGTTTTTTACCCCCAAAAAAACTGAGCAAATAATAAAAATTATGATATCTGAAGAATAGCTTTTCTTGCATTTTTTTCTGAAAATATCTATAATGAATTATTGGCATTTGCCTTTTTAGTTCTAAACTATTTTTCTAGGAGAAAATTATGTGTGCCCAAAAAGTTCATTCATCACACTTACAAAAAAGACAATTGCTTGTGTCTCTTATACCTGCTGCTATATTTGCATTAATTTCTATTCTGGTTCTTGTAATTAGTATTTTTAATACCAGTTTTGCATTAAGCTTATCATCTACGCTTATGTATAGCCCTGCATTTGTTATTGTATTTGTTATTTTTCTTATATCTGCGGTTCTTGCAACATACTCTTCTATCTTTGGAAAAAGTCAATTACACTATATAACAAAACCTTTAACAACCACTATGTGTGTACTCATCGCTTTTTTAGGATTGGGTAACTATGATAGTTCTTTTGTTTTTTTATGGCTTATTATTGCAGGTTTAGTTCTATCGCTTTTTGGGGACATTTTCTTAATGTTTATGGAGCATAAAAAGTATTTTACAATTGGACTATCTTCATTTTTATGTGGACATATAGCGTATGCCATAGCTTTTTTATATGCAAATCCTTCTTTTGATATACAAAGTTTTGTGCTTGCTGTACCAGCAGTTATTTTTGCAATTTTTATGTATAAAGTACTTTCAAAAAAACTAAAAGACGAAAGGCTCTCTATTCTTGCTTATATGTGCATTATCTCATTTATGGTATGGCGAAGTTACGTACTTGCCTCAGGTCTCTCGCTCGGTCTTGGTATTGCCTTGGCTCTAGGCTCAACTTGTTTCTTTATCTCTGATAGTATAATAGCGTATGAGCGATTTCGTAATCATATAAAGTACGGAGAATTTGGTGTGCTAGCACTTTATTTTTCTGCACAAGTGCTGATTGCAAATGTTGCGATGGTCGGAATAATGTAAATTGGCTAAATGCTATAATTTTTGAATTGCCTCTGTGCTCAAATTTGTTGCATTTGACACTTGTTCAATTGAAAGCCCCATAGCTAATAGATTTTTTGCAGTAGCTTTTAATTTGTTTTCTGCATTCTTAAGTTCGTTTTCTGCATCTTTAAGAAGCGATTTTGTATTTTCAAGTTCTATCGTAGTAATTTCGAGATTTTCTTCTGCTATCTCGCGGGCTCTGAGCATTGTTGTTTCGTCATAGAAGGCTTTAAGACGCATATTGTACTCGTCGATTGCGTCTTTATTTAGGCTTAATTCTTGTAGTTGATCATATGCTTCTTTTAAGTGGGGATATTTTTCTACTACTCGCATAGCTTCCTCCTTTCCTTCCGATTTAATAAAGTGCAACCAAGGTATGGCCTCATCGTTAGCGCTAAAATCGGGTAATTTTGGTAACTCCAATGTGATTATTTCAACTACGTCACTAAATTCAACACCTTGTTTTGCATCGTATAGATGAAATATGTGTTTATAATTTATGCTATCATGGATTAGGTTAAAATTCAATATCGATATTGAAATAGTTTTGTTAATAGTAATATAGTTCTCGCTCATTTTAATTTGAGATTTGATTAGATGTGAAAGGTAGTAAATTATTCTGTTCTTATAATTAGGTTTTGGCAGTACTTGAATTTCTATATTGATGCGGGTTCCACTTTTTGTACTGAGAAGTACGTCTAAAACTCCATATTTAGAGAATGCAAAATCCTTTAATAGTGAAGGATCCTTAAAACTAATCTCGTCATAGTCTTCCTTCGGTATATTCAGTATTGATTTTAATAAGGAAACGAGCAGTTCCTTGTTTTGTTCGCTACCAAACAATTGCTTAAAAGCAAAATCAACCTTTGGTGATAAAATTTGAGTTCCATCAGCAAGAGGAATTCCAAAAGGAAAATCGTTTTCATCTTTGTAGTTCATAAAATCTCCTTGTTAACAGCATGTCCTATATACTATTAATAGTAATCGACTTACAAAAAAATGGTCTCTTTTGTAGAAGAATGTAAAAATAGTAAAAAAAAAGAGATGTTTTAGAAAAATAATCGAGTCACCATAAAAACCTGGTGTAATTCAAAAAAAAGACTTCCGTCTGGAAGTCTTTTTTTTGTGCTAATCCTTTTGCAAGGTCTTACATCTTTGCTACAGGACCGGTGCCGTAGTTGTCTACTACAAAGTCTATGTCTTTGTCGCCGCGGCCAGAGAGGTTCACTAAAATAGACTTAGTTGGGTTCTCTCGGGCGTACTTCATGGCATAGGCAACTGCGTGTGAGCTTTCGAGGGCGGGAATAATGCCTTCTTTGCGGCTGAGGGTGTAGAATGCATCGAGACAGTCCTTGTCGTTTGCTGTGTCGTATTGAATGCGCCCTTTATCTTTGAGCATACAGTGTTCGGGGCCGCTTCCGGGATAGTCGAGTCCAGAGGCAATTGAGTAAACAGGAAGTGGCTCGCCCTTATCGTCTTGTAAGAGATAGCTTTTAAAGCCGTGGAGTACACCCGGGGTACCGTATGAGAGGCTTGCAGCATGGTCGCCAATTTTTAGAGAGCGGCCAGTTGGTTCCACTCCAATAAGTTGAACTCCGTCGTCAGCTAAGAATCCAGAAAAAATTCCCATTGCGTTTGATCCACCGCCAACACATGCTGTTACTGCATCAGGAAGTTCTCCGGTCATTTCGAAAAACTGTTCGCGAGCTTCGATTCCGATAACACGCTGAAAATCGCGTACCATCATTGGGAACGGATGCGGGCCAACAACACTACCAATACAATAAATGGTACTTTCTGGATCTTTGAGGTATGCTTCAAAAGCTGAGTCTACCGCTTCTTTGAGCGTTTTTAGTCCATGGGTAACTGGAACAACCTTCGCTCCGAGCAACTTCATGCGAACAACATTTGGATGTTCTTTTGCTATATCAACCTCGCCCATATGGATTTCGCACTCAAGTCCAAAGTAAGCTGCTGCAGTAGCGAGTGCTACTCCGTGTTGGCCTGCACCTGTTTCTGCAATAAGTTTCTTTTTGCCAAGATAGCGAGCTAGTAAGCCTTCTCCCATGCAGTGATTTAGTTTGTGGGCTCCAGTATGGTTTAAGTCTTCGCGTTTTAGATAAATGCGTCCGCCTGTCTCGTTAGAAAGGTTTTTACAAAAGTAGACTGGAGTAGGGCGACCCTGAAAATGCTTTCTTATGCTGCGTAATTCCGAAATAAATTCATGCGATTTACTTATAGAATAATAAGCATTAGTAATTTTATCCATTTCTGTTTGTAATTGTGGAGGAATAAATGAGCCGCCGTACTCGCCAAAATAACCATCTTTTGCAGGGAATTCTTTAAAATAATCTTTCATTGTTTTGTCCTTTTTTTGACGCCGAAGTAACGGCGGTTTATTTTGTATTGTGTTACTATTTGTAGTAACGTTACTTTAGATAGTAACGCACAAGATAAAAGTTGTCAAGTATTTTTTTATAGTTTTTTGAATATATTCAATTTTTTTGTAAAAAGAGATGGGTAATATTTTTTATTCAGGCTTTATTTTTTCTTGCAAAAAAATCATCAGTCAAGTATACTATTTGCATGTCTTTATTTGAAAGCCTTGCAGGATTTTTTGGGAACCTTTTTGGAGGGAATTCTCCCGAAGCAAAACTGAAACGCGAATTACGAAACATAGAAATAGAATTAAAAACCTCTGTTGGATTGTTAAAAGAAGGTATGGTACAGCCTCTTTTTGCACAGAGGGTTTTTTCGTTATATATGGCGAGTATCTATATAAGAGAAGTGTTATCTTTAACACTCTTTAGTGGAACTTTTTCTAAGAAAATGCTTTGTGTAGAATTATGTCTTAAAAGTGTTTTTACAGATGGTTTTAAAGAAGAATTGCATAAGCTTTCTTACGAAAATAAAAAAGAGGCAGCAATAAAAGATTCTGATGCACTCGAAAGTCAACGTATTACATTCGAAAAGCTCTTGCAAGATATTTCTTCTAATTCTAAGGTAAAACAAGCACAATCTTTACTATATACAATAGAACAATTGTATGATTTATGTTCACTCGATTTTGTTGCAGTGCTCAAATTATTTAACGAGAATTTTTCTGAGTCTACTCTAGAAGCGCCTGAATTTAACGAAGTACCAATTGAACAAGTAGAGGGTTTTATAAACGATTATTTATATGTTGCAACAAATCTAAATATTACAAAAACGGTTGCAAGTGCTATAATTGCTTTTGCAGAAATTCAATATAAAAATAGTTTTTCTCCGGATGTATCTAACGAAATCTTAGGTCGATTAAAGAAAATTTTTGCTGTTTCATCGAGATCTCTAAATCCTACAATGGTTTTGAATATGATTCGTGTAACAAAAAAAGATATGCAATTTAAGTCGGCAGTTGCAAAATACGATACAACATTTGTTTCTATGTATTGTGGATGGATGCGTTCTATCTTTGATGCAGAAAAAACACAAATAGAATTGGATATTCAGCGTGAGCAAGTAAAGGGCGATTTACAAGTATTATTTCCCGATAATGAGCTTATGGAAATTCAAGGTTATAATAATTCAATTAACGTAATGTTAACAGAAAACAATTTGCCTCCATTAGTATGGATGCTCCCTATGCAAATTGTAAAGACTTTTTTAACGGTGTATTTTCCTTATTCACTTGAAGCTCTATTTGAAGCAGTAGTTGTAGAAGGTTTTTTTGAAGATCAGATATATCAAAGTAGTTTTGCATCAGTTTTATATAACTGTAAAGAATTAAAAGACATGCTTAATGAGTTCGAAAACGGTTCGGAAGGAAAGCCAAGCCCTGGGTTTGCAAGTATTGCTGCCCTTGTAGAAAGCTCAAAGTTAAATGTCGAAGACGCAAAACGTCTCGACTTACTCTTAGCAAACAAGAATGATTCTGCAAAGAAAATTATGGATGAGGCAACTCATAGTCTTTTAGCACTTGCACGAGTTGGTAGCGAATTACTAGGCGACTTTAAGAGATCTAAGAGCGAGCTTGTATCGAACCTTAAGGTGCTATTTCTTGCAGCACGTAATAAAGAAGCTGTAGAAACGTTTGATAAACAGTTTTCGCAGTGGCTTAAATTTTTTGATGTAATGACTCACTATGTTGTAATAAAGAAAGCGGAATACCCGACATAAAGGAAGAGAGAATAAATGAATGCTTTAAGAAATTTGCGAAAACCCTTTCGCTATAGTTACTACAATGTAACACTTGTAATAATAGGCATTAATATAGCTGTATTTGTATTTCAGGGTATTATGCCTCGCTTAACAGCGTATCTTGCATTACAAGTAGTAAATGTATTTGGTGCTGGTGCATACTGGCAAGTATTTACCTATATGTTTACCCACGGAAATATGAGCCACTTACTTTTTAACATGCTTGGATTGTTCTTTTTTGGTAGTGCTGTTGAGCGAAGTCTAGGTTCGAAAGAATTCTTGTTATTGTATTTGCTTTCTGGACTTTTTTGCGGTGTTTTTTCGTTGTTCTTCTACTATATAACAGGCTTTTACTATACAGTTCTTTTGGGAGCTTCCGGTGCAATATATGCAATTCTTCTTAGTTATGCCGTAATCAATCCCAATGCACGTATAATGCTTTGGTTTATTCTGCCAGTTCCAGCTCCAATCTTAGTTTTAGCCTACGCAATTATAGAAATTATTAGTCAGCTTTCTAATTCATATTCTGGTATTGCCCATATGACACATCTAGCTGGCTTTGTATTTGCATGGTTCTACTTTATTTTACGAATGGGAGTAAATCCTTGGAAAAGATGGAAGCAGTATTATCGCTAGCAAAAAAACACATAGTTTTTTTTGTTCTACTATTTTTACTAACTTCACTTGAGGCACAGCAAACAATTCGATTTACTCTTTGGGCGCATATTGAACCACTTCCCTCTGCAGAAATAGATATTAGTGAAGACCCACTTGAGTTTGCAATTACAGACTTAAAAGAGCAAACACGTTTTTTAATTGAAGCTATGTTATCTGGATGGAATTTTTCGTATACTCCGTATGATAAGGCAAGAAATGTTTCCGAGTATTTTGAGTTTACTCCGGTTACCGTTTTAGCAAAAGATGATAAACGACTTACTTTTGATGTACCCACTATTGAAGAAAACAGGTTGCATGTGTGGACAAACTATGCCCTTTCTGCAGATCAAGAAAAGCGATTAAACTCTTGGCAGTCATCTCAGTTTCCACGTATTCAAGGAAGCGGACAAGGCTCTTTTTTTGCAGGAGCAGAGGGCTTGGAGCAAGCATATTCAAATGCAATAAAAGCTGCAGTTAGGAGCCACGCACAGGGATTAGTAAAAAATAAACCCAAAGAAGTAAACGGTACAGTACTCCTTGCAAAGCCACCCCACATAAGAGTAATTTCTGGTAAATACGTAGTAGATGTAGTTCTGTATGTTTCTGTAAAAGAAATAATTCCATACCGAGTATTCTAGTAACTATTCACAACCAATGTATCTACAAAATGAGTTACTTCGGCAAGGAAAGATAGTTTCGCATATTGCTGTTTTGTAAACAAAGTAACAATAACAAAAATCATCTTGCTAAACTCGGATAAAACTAGAGCATCCAAGCAATTTGACTCCCATAGTGTGCGATGTTTGCGATAAGTTGCGATAGCAACTGAGCAAACTCGCTAAGGTCGCTTCTGCGACCGTCCTTGACTTTGACAACTAGCTTTCCTTGCCGACTTTGCTCAATTTTCTGCATTGGTTGTGAATACTTTCTATTCATGCTAATATTTTTTACAGCTATCTTGCATAAGATGC
>CAYJNB010000055.1:0-10877 GCA_964371205.1 uncultured Treponemataceae bacterium | reverse complement strand
CTATAGTATATCCTTATGCTATACTTACTTAAGTATGAATTTAAGTGTTGTTAAGCAAAAAATTATGTGCTTTTTTTTAAATAGATGTAAACCTCTAATTCTATTTTTTTTAATATTCTTGTATTGTACTCATGTTTTGTTTGCAATAACGCCATCTAAGCACCAATTGGTACCATCTGGACATTGGGTGTATGATGCAATTACCTCAATTGCATTAGAAGCCGGTGAGGTTACTTTTGCACATAATGCACCACTATCATTTGCAGAGTTGCAGCTATACTTAGAAGATATTGATGTAGAAAATTTATCAAATTCAGCAAATAGAACGTACGATAAAATACTCGAGTATTTTTCTAAAGAATATATGGCTTATGGCTCTCAAGATATATCTCTAGGTACAGATATTGTAATTAATCCTGAATTTTCTTTTTTGTCTAACACAGATATATATAGTAATACAGCGGGTGATACTACAAACCTAATTAATTTTGCACAGCACGACGCTTTTCTGGAGTTACCACTTATTTTTTCCTTTGGAGATTTTGGTGTGTTAAAATCAGATTTACAGTTTGGTATTAATTATGATACATTTCAATCACATTCAAGCTACATAAACATACCTTTTTCTGCAGATTCAATCGATTTAAATTTTCCTCAAACCTCGTATTTTAGTACGGGTCTATCCACTAAGGAAGGCACCTCTTTTTTTAGTTTTCAAATAGGTCAAAACCAAGTGTCCGTTGGGAAAACACAAACTGGTAGTATAATTGTTTCAGATTCTTTAATTGGTACAAGCTATGCACAGCTTTCTTTTTATTCACCAAACTTGCGTTATGCAATGACTCCAATGCAAATTGATGTAGACAAATATTTGTACTTACATCGCTTTGAGTTCCGCTTATTTAAGCGTGTAGCAGTGGGTTTATTGGAAGGCGTCTTAATAGCGAAACCATTAGAATTACGTTTTCTTAATCCAGCTGCAATATTTCATAATATGAATCCTTGGATGAATTATGGAAGTAAAGATTCAAGTGCAACCGCCTACTTAGGCGCTACTATTGATATAAATCCATGGAAATATATACGAGTATATGGGCTGTATGTAATGAATCAATTTCAAACCGAGAGCGAAATTCAAGGTGGTGGCAAAGGTAGTACAATTCCAAACGGAATTGGTGCCCAAACCGGCATAGAAACATACATACCTTTTGCTGAAGGTTATTTGTATGCAGGGATTGAAGGAGTATACACATCTCCTTGGCTATATCGTAATCATGATAATGCACCGAGCTTTACAAAAGAAAATATCTTTCTAAGTTCTTCAGGAGATTCTGAGGTTACATCGTGGATAGGTTATCCGTACGGCTCTGATAATCTAGTTGGTCAAGTTAAACTAGGATACACCAGCGTAGACTCTTGGTCAGCTTTTCTTTTGTACAGAATAAGGGCTCAAGGCGAGGTAACGTATAACTCGAAATATCCATATGATCCAAACGATGAGTCATCATCGAACCCTGACTCAGCAAAGCTTTCTAGCCCAAGTGGAATACCTCTGTACGAGCATAAAGTATCTATAAGCGGAATGTATAGGTTTAATGACTGGTTAAGTACTAATGCACATATTGGGTATGTACACAGAATAAACGATGAGCATATCAAGAATAAAACCAGACAAGCATTTGAAGCATCTTTACATGCAAAGATAGAAATATCGCCATTATTCAAAAAAGGGGTAAGTCCATGAAAAAAAATCTATTGATTACAATAGTTTTTGTTTTACTTGCGTTGAGTAGTTTTGCTCAAATGAGTGTAGACCCCTCTCATGATATATACACAGATATACGTGTGTGGGAATCACAAGGTTTAGTACAAAATTTACCTCTTTTACGCCCATATCCATTCCAAGTTCTTGTTCCAATCTTAAAAGAAGTAATGCAAAAGGGCTCCCCTAATCAAGTTCGTACCGCAACATCTTATTACGAAGAGCTAACCGGTACAGTAATTCAATTTGAGTCAGAACTAGAAGGTAGTGTTAAGCATAACACAAGTGAATCATCAACAGATGCAAGCGTACTTGGGCAATTGGGTATAACAGGAGATGTTTCTTTTTTAAATCTTGCATCAATTGGATATGATATAAAGCTAGCTGGTTACAAGACTCATCCGTACTTGCCGCTTTTCGAAGGTTCCCCATATGATATTTCAGATGATCCTGCAAAAATTGGACCGATAGAAGCTTTCTTAAATATGAACTCTCAGGCTACAGTAGGTACTGAAAATTTGTATCTACAAGGAGGTATCACGCGTTCGAGTTTTGGTAGCTTCTATGAGAATAATGCAGTTATTGGTAATGATGCCTTTCATACAGGTAATTTCATTGGAATGCTTCGAAACAATAATTGGAGCTATACTCAGTCTCTGCATGTTTTAGGTGCAACTAATAATAATGGGAATGTTATTACACCTAATAAATTTATGTCTTTTCATGCTATTTCATTTAAGCCTATACCAAAAGTAAAATTTACGTATTATGAAAACATTATCTACGGAGATCGCTTTGACCCTGCGTATTTATTACCGGTTGTTCCATATATGGTTACACAGAGCTTAGGTGCGTATAGTGATAATCTTCAAATGGGAATAGCTATTGATGCAACAATTGTAGAAAATATTAGTTGGAATAATAATCTTTTAGTTGATGATATATCGGTTAATGATATCGTACAGTTTGATTTTGATACAAAATTACGTATAGTAGCTCAAACAGGAATTGTATGGTCTCCTAATGATAGTCTTGCAAAATTGTTAACTATTGACTATACACTAATTTCACCATTTACATATACTCATCACCACAAGTTTCAAAATCAAGAAACAGGTGAGTCGTTTTTTGGTGGCCCCTTATCTACAAACTATCAAAACTATACAACCAATGGAACTTCCATTGGTACAAGTATTCCACCGAATTCTGATCGATTATCACTGAGTATTACACTTACTCCAACTGAGAGGTTTGATGTAAAGCTGTTAGTGAATATGACTCGTTCAGCAAATATAAGTGAATCTCTCAGTAATGAGTCAGCCATGCAGTATTTAGCTCTTCCAGCTAATAAATCCTTTAATACTGATGGCTCAATTTTTAACCATTTTACTGCACCTGACGGAACACCGTTGACAGAATCAAAAGAATTTGGCTTTTTAACACAAGATACAAAAATGTATGTCTGGCAAACAGGAATTGAAGCAAGTTACTCTTTACCAGAATATAACTGGGGAAGGCTAACGTTTAATTTTGGCTATACTTTTGAATACATAAAAAATTATGGAGTACATGAGAATATTTTTAATGGTATTGGAGCCGATACAAACTATGATCCCGAAACTGGTACAATAACTGATAATGAAAAAGAGTCAGGAGGCTCTATTTCTGAAGCAGACGTGCAAGCTGCCCTTGATGCATGGAAAGATAATTTAAGAGACTTAGTCCATCACTATATATCATTTTCTGTAAGGTATAACTATTAATGATAACGGTAAATAAAAACTTTTTATTTTTATATTTGAATACAGGTGGTGGACATATTGGTTCTGCAAGTGCTGTTGCACGTTCGCTAAGTGACGAATTTGGTGATGATGTTTCAATAAAACTTTTTAATGGCTTCAATAAAAAACAGCATTTAGCAAAGTTATTTTTTGAAACAGGTTATCGATTTAGTATGTCTGTTTTACCAGCAATGTACTCTTTAACATATGATGTAACTTATCGTTCTCCTTTTTGGACTATGTATTATAGAACTATCGTATCTAAAAATACTGCAAAAAATTTAGAGAGAGAGTTAGTGAATAGCGATATTGATACAATTGTTAGCTTTCACTTTGCACTTACGTATGCAGCAGTTAGAGCAATTAGAAAATGTAAGAGAAAAATCAAATTAGTAGTAATAGTAACAGATCCTTTTACTGCACACTCACTTTGGTTTATTGATCCAAAACTGAAGTATGTTGTTTTTTCTGAAACAATAAAAAAAGAAATGATACAAGTTTACGGTATACAACAAGAGAATATTAGTATAATGCCATTTTTAGTAAACACCAAGTTTTTACTAAAACCTACACAGAGTGCGATAAATGCTTTAAAACAAAAACATGGCTTCCCATTAGATAAAAAAATTGTATTGCTAGCTGGTGGCGGAGAAGGTTTGCCAGGAGCATTAGAAATTGTTACAAAGTGCGTTCAAGATAAAGTTGATTTTAGTATTGCAGTTGTTTGTGGTAGAAATCAGACTGCAAAAAATGCATTGCGCGTTTTAAAACAATTTAATCCTAAATATACTATTCAAGTATTTGGTTTTGTTCCATTTATGGATGAACTATTGCAGATTTGTGATTGTGCTGTTATAAAATCAGGTCCTGCCTCTTTAATTGAATCTTGGGTAAGTAAAAAACCTGTAATTATTTCAACTTATATACATGGTCAAGAGCTTGGTAACATGCGGTTTGCGGTAAGTACCGGTTGCGCTTGGTTTATTCAAAAACCTGCAAGTATTGTTGAAAAATTAAAACAGTTGTTTACAGATAAATCTTACTACGACTCAGTAATCGAAAACGCAGCAAATTTACAAATAGATACTGATCAAAAAAAACTTGCAAATTATTTGCGTTCGTTCGACTAGTTTGTAGAAGCAAAATTTCTTGCAACATAGTCTCTAGCAGAGTAGTGCGTTACTGTTCTTTTTTCAAATGCCTCTAAAATCATAGAATCAATAGAAAGATTTTCGTATATTTCTTTTACTTCAGCTATTTGTGCTCGAAGTATAGGGTGTTTCGGTGTAAATAAAACGCAACAATCTTCATATGGTAAAATTGACGTTTTATAGGTATCAATAAAATGTGCTGTATCAATTATTTCTTCCTTATCCAATCCTATAAGCGGCCTAAATAACGGATAGTCACTTACACTCTCAGTTACACTCATGTTTTCTACCGTTTGACTTGCAACTTGCCCAAGACTTTCTCCAGTAATTAAACACTGTGCTTTTACTCTTTCTGCAAGTAAATTAGCAGCCTTTATCATACAAACACGTAACATTAGAGTTGTAAAAGCTTCTGGTGCATTGTTTTTTATATGTAACTGCACTTCAGTAAAAGGAATACTATTTAGGTGTGTATCAAGACCGAACAATGCAAGCTTTTGAGCTAGTGCTTCCACCTTTTGTTGCGCTTCATCAGAGGTGTATGGGTAGGCATGAAAATATATACATTCAATTTTCATGCCTCTTCGAAGCATTCTATAGCCAGCAACTGGAGAATCCAGACCTCCAGAAAGCAGTAATAGTCCACGTCCACTAACACCAACTGGCAATCCACGGCAGCCCTTATTAGCATTTCCATATATAAACACACGCTCACGAACTTCTATACGAATGAATACATCTGGATTGTGTAAGTCAACTCCTAATATTCCTTGATCATATACATCATTTGATGCTGCAAGAGTTAGCTCATATGAATTAAGCGGAAAACTCTTATCCGCTCTTCTTACATCAATCTTAAATGTTTTTTTACCTTCTTCTCGAGCTTGTAAAGCAATTTTCATTACAGTTGCTTTAATTTCTTCTACATCTTTACTGCATGCATGGGCACGGGCCCAGCCAGTTATACCGATTAAGTGTCGCAGTGTAAATTCTATTGCTTCGCATGACTCTTCCGGCCCTTCTATATACATTCTCCCTGCTCGCAAGGTAACACGTGCTTTTACTTTTTCGAGGTACAGACGGGTATTTTCTTTTAATCGTTTCTCAAACTCTTTTAAGTTTTTTCCCTTTAGGGTTAACTCTCCAATCTTTGTTAAATAGGTAACTTGACTCATGCTTATACTGTATACAAAAACATAGAAATTGTAAATGGCTGTTAAAAGAGTGATAATATAATTATTTTTCTTGCATTTTTTTAAATGTATGTTAAAATGTATGAAATATTTATAACTAAGGATGGAAAACGAGTATGGAAAAGAATATTCCTTTATTGTTAAAGGCTCGCGCTAATCAATACCCAGAAATTACTGCTCAGGCATATAAAGATAAAGATGGTGTTTTTCAATACGTGCCGTACAGTAAAATGTATGAGCAAGTAATTTTATTTGCTGTGGGACTAGAAAGTATTGGTATAAAAAGAGGCGATAATGTAGCCTTTATTTCAGATAATCGTCGAGAATGGTTTATATCGGATTTGGCAATTTTAAGTTTAGGAGCAATAGATGTTCCTCGAGGTTGCGATTCTATGTCTACAGAAATACGTTTTATAATATCTTTCTCTGACTGTCAATTCGGTATTTTTGAAAATTGCAAACAGTTAGAAAAAGTATTCGAAAAATATGAAGAATGCTCAATGTTAAAGACAGTAATTCTCTTTGACGATGATAACGAAGAAACAATTGCTAAGGCAAAAAAACTAGGTATGACTGTTTACTCCTTTGATGATGTAATGAAAAAAGGAGAAGAAAAGGGTTTAACAGAACAAGCAAGAATTGAATCAGAAATGGAAAAAACAGAAGAAACTGATGTTGCAACTATAATCTTTACCTCTGGAACTACTGGTGTGCCTAAGGGGGTTATGCTAACTCATCAGAACTACATAGCTCAATGTGCAGTTGTAAAAGAGGTTCTTCCTATCAAACCTGGTGATATGTGGCTTAGTGTTCTTCCTGTATGGCATAGTTTTGAGAGAGCTATTCAATATATTAATCTTGAGTTTGCTAGCGGACTTGCGTACTCTAAGCCAATAGGCGCAATAATGCTTCCAGACTTTGCTGTAATTAAACCTACATGGATGTGCGGTGTGCCTCGACTTTGGGATTCTCTTGCACAAGGAATCTTTAGAGCTATGAAGCAACAAGGCGGAATAAAACTTGCTATGTTTAATTTCTTCGTTGCAATTGGAAAAAAATACTCATGGGCTCATGAGCGTGTAACTGGAAGAGTGTGTCGTTTTTCGAACACTTCGAATGTACCTAATTTTTTAATTGGAATTATTCCTTTAATACTGCTAACACCACTTTATGCCCTTGGTAATGTTCTCGTATTTAAAAAAATAAGGGCTAAGATGGGTGGTCGTATGGTTGCCGCTATTTCTGGAGGAGGAGCTCTACAACCGGCTGTTGACTCTTTTTATCGTGCTATAGGTTTAAAACTCTTAGAAGGTTACGGTATTACAGAAGCTGGTCCAGTTCTCTCTGTACGTGCTTTAAAAAAGGCACGCCCAGGTTGTGTTGGTGTTATTTTTCCTTCAGCGGAAATTAAAATTGTAGCAGAAGAGCAAGGTAAGATTATTTCTGATGAGCCATTGCCTCCAGGATCTAAAGGTCTTATTCTTGCACGCGGAACTCGTGGACTAAATCAAATTATGAAGGGTTACTATAAGCGTCCTGATTTGACAGAGCTTGCTATTGATAAAGATGGTTGGTTTAATACAGGCGACTTAGGTATGCTTACCTATGATAACGAGATTATTATTACAGGCCGTGCTAAAGATACCATTGTTTTACTTGGGGGAGAGAATATAGAGCCGTTAGTAGTTGAAAGTGCTATGTGTATTAGTGAGTATGTAGAAGCTTCAGTTCTTTTAGGTCAGGATAAAAAGTACTTAACAGCATTGGTTGTCCCAAATAAAGATACAGTTATGTCTTATGCAGAAGAAAATAATATAACGTATGCAAGTTATGAAACTCTTTTAGACACACCAGAAATAGTTAAACTTATTCGTACTGAACTTGATGAACAAATTTCTGCAGAGAAAGGTTTTAGGTCTTGTGAAAGTGTATTTAGATTTAAACTGCTTCCAAAGAGTTTTGAAGTTGGAAAAGAATTGAGTGGAAAGCAAGAAATTATGCGCCATAAAATTAATGAAATATATAAAGATGAGATTGAAAAACTTTTTCAATAATTATTCTTGTTATTTTAACCTCCCGAAAGGGAGGTTTATTATTGTGAATTATACTTTATTACTCAGTACAATAGTAATATTACCCGTTGACATTCTTAGCATAGCGGTTTAACATTAGCTATGAAAAAATGTTTATTCGTATTTTTTGCAATCTTAGTATTTTCTGCTTGTGAGAATTCCCAAGACACAGAATCACTACAACAAACAAAATTATTTGCACTAAATTATGGTAGTTTTGAAGATGAATTAGACTTATTTGATTTAAAGAACACTTCAATAATTAACACATATATACAAATGCGTGATGGATTCTTTTTTATTACTAATGGTAAGGCTAAGAAAGTAATTCAGTTAACATCTTATGGGGACTTGCTTAGTGTTTTTTACAATCCTGACTATAATCCAGTTCCTTCATTTGTTGAAGTTCAGTCAACTGATAATCAAATTTTAACATCGCAACAGGCAATAGAATATCCATTCAATACTCTTGGGCATATAACAGTTGACACACAAAAAGGAATTTATGTTGTTGATCGAGTTCCAACAGAACGTAGAGAGCGAGATGAATCACAAAGACTTTTACTGCAAGATGTAGTGTTGCGTTTTGCAAACGATGGAACATTTATTGATTATATTGGACAACAAGGGCCAGGAGGAACTCCTTTTCCTCATATCGCAGGTGTTTATACAACAAATTCAGATGAACTAGTTGTTGTCTCTGTAACAGGAACAGGAATGCTAGTAAACTGGTTTAACTCAGATGGGTTTTTAAGGTATACATTGCCAATACAAAGTGCATCCTTGCCCATACCTTTTGAAACAGATCAAGAAGTGTATATATCTGTAGATACGATAGTTCCAGATTATAATGTTCATAAGGTGTATATCAAGGTAGATTACTACTTAAGTTCGATAGACCCGTCAACAAATGTTCAATTAGATGTTAGTTATTATTCGACAGAATTATATCCTTTAAATATCGAAACGGGATCTTTTGATGAGCCAATTTCTGTACCAGCCCATGAAGAGGAAACTAGAGAGGGACTTGTATCTCAAACATTTAAAAATGCCTATCAATTTCTTGGTGTATCGCAAGCAGGATGGTTTTATTTCTTAAGCCCAGTCGAAACAGG
This sequence comes from uncultured Treponemataceae bacterium, assembly GCA_964371205.1. GTDB lineage: Bacteria > Spirochaetota > Spirochaetia > Treponematales > Treponemataceae > CAYJNB01. The sequence goes on along the minus strand of CAYJNB010000055.1, from coordinate 1,803 downwards.
TTACTCGGTACAAATAATTAGCAATACAGGGGAGCGAGTACTAAAAAAGCATTTAGATATACCAATAGACAACTTATATTATAATAATTTTTCTCTCTCTAATGATGGTATTATTACCGCTTTGCTTTGTAATGAATTTGAAGCAAATGTTGTTTGGTGGAGAACAGATAATCTCCTGTTGGATTTTTAAATGATTGATAACGAACAAATGGAAAAAGAGCGTGAGCTCTTAAAAAAAACTGGAAATGTAACCTTTTATTATGATAGAAAAGAGCGCTTGGATAGAATGCCTGATCATAAGAAATTATATAACGGCGAATTATCTAAGCGAAAAGGATTTTTTAGTACACTAACAGGAACAAAACAGAATAGGTTTTTAATTGGAACAATTATCTTTTTTATGGCAGCTGTTATGATAATGACACGTTTGACTGAGCCAACTGATGAAGTTGTATTTGATAATTTTACGGCAAAAATGTCAGCTTTTGCGCATGACAAAACGGTATACGTGCGTATATTATTTGATCAGGTAGGGAATTTTACAGAAAAACAAAATATAGAAATCTCGCTAGGAGCATACGCAGAAAGTGGAGTTCTTACAGATTCAAAGCTTCTTCTTAGTTCTTTCGAGGGAGAAGAAGTTCATATAAACACTAGCTTTGAAGATAAAGATATAGAAGAAGTAGCTGCTATATTAAACATTTCAGGTATAGAAAAAAAAATCTCTGTAAGTGTTGACCGCGAATGATAATTATCGTATTCTAGTAGATGGAGGATGATGTGTTTCAAATATATTTTCTATCAATTTTATGTAATGCACTTACGGGCATTGTATTAATGTTTGCATCTAAAGCTGGCAACTTAGCGGAAGAGAATAGTTCTGAATCAAAAACTAACCACTGTTTTTCATCTATTTCACCTAATGTCCGTTTGATTTTAGGTCTAGCAACATTAGGTGTAGGCTTTTTAAAATTTATTGTAATTGTTAATGATAGCCTTTTAATTTTATCTGATTTAATTCCAGCTCTTTGTGGTCTTTTAGCTGGATTTACTTTGTTGTTTCAGTATTTTGTAAGTGCAACATTATTAACTTCCAGCCTAAATGAAAAATATAAGAATTTTTTTATTGGTGGTCAAAAATATATTGGAATAGTGTGTATTTTAGTTGCTGTACTTCACTTTTTATTTCCAGGTTTTTTTCTCCTTTAGTTATGAACAAATCTGTTGCAGGAATTCTTTTTAAAAATGAATCTGTCTTAGTCGCATTGAGAAAGGACTCAGGAAAAATGGGTTCACGATGGGAATTCCCAGGTGGAAAGGTTGAAGATGCAGAGAGTGATGAAGAAGCATTAAAAAGAGAGTTTCTTGAAGAGTTTAACACAAACATTATAGTTGGTGATTGCATAGCACAGACAAGTTTTATACATAACGGTATAAAAAGAATTCTAAATGCATATATAATTTTTAATAGCACCGACATACATACCTGGGAGCTATTGGAACATACCGAATTACAGTGGGTAGCACTAGAGTCAATAAACTCCATGCCTTTTGTCAATTCAGATTTACAATTACTACCGGAGATACAATCATGGATAAAAAATTGTTAAAAAAAGATACTATTTTCTTACTATTTTTAATTTTTCTATTTTTAATTTCTTGTACAGAAAATAAAGAAGACACAGTAATATCTCTACCTGCTGAGAGTGCTTTCCCCGAATTTTGGGGAGTTTTAACAGAGGTTTATTCAGTCTATTACGATGCTCCAGAGAGCTCAACTATTCAATCCTATGGAAGAATGGG
>CAYJNB010000054.1:0-11191 GCA_964371205.1 uncultured Treponemataceae bacterium | reverse complement strand
CAATATGAGAGTGAACGTTCCCATCTGAGAACAATCCAATAAAGTGTAGTGTTGAGTTTTTTGTCTTTGTATTTTCTGCGAGTTTTTTCCATGTGTCGCCGGCAAACATTGCGCCGGTTTCGATTGAGTTAGAAACAAGCTTTGCACCTTGCGCAAAAACGCGTCCACAACCGATTGCGTTATGACCAACTTCGCTGTTACCCATGTCGTCGTCAGAAGGAAGTCCAACTGCAGTTCCATGAGCCTTTAATTTTGTGTGTGCACTAAGGGCAGTAAGTGCATTTAAGTTATCCATTCTCGATGCCTTAACTGCATCGCCTTCTTCGTATTTTCCATACCCAACACCGTCCATAATAACCAGAACGAGAGGACCTTTTCTTCCCTTCCATGAAGGATTTTTTTCTAATGATTTAGCCATATTTACTCCTTACCCTTAAAAACAAACTATTGTACTGTTGAATAATTAACCGGATTATTCAACATAACTACTATACCGTTATTTTGTGGTTATTTCAAGCTAGCGTGAAATAACTCTTTGTAAAAATCTACACTAGCCTTTTTTAGCTTTTGTGCCGATATTTAAGATATGGATAATAGTACAGATTTCAATACACAACTCTTTGCTGCGTTAGACGAACGACAAGAAGCATATGATTCTGTCGAAATGTCTCGTATTTTAGAGCATTACAGAGAGTTTCATTCAGTTTTAGGAAATTTAATCAGTGTTCTAATACGCAAAGCTGTTATAAAAAGCGACCCGTATAAACACGAAAAAAAGATTTCTGGTATTTCAATTATTCCCGACACTCCTTTTACCGAACAAGACAAGCCTATGGTTATAGGCACACGACTCTCAGATTTTGAGTCAATTTTAGATTTTATCTGTAACTACTATAAGTTTTCGCTTACAGCACTAACTACAGATAAAATAAAACAGTTAGTTCTTTTTAATAATTGCTTTGCTTGGAACAATGTTTCCATGACTTCATCAAAACCGAACACAAAGGCTTTGGCAGAGATGATAAATGGTATTAAGCAAAGTGGAGATACACTTACAACGAGCGTTATTATGGACTGCTTAGCTCACATTTCGCGTACAACTAATGAAATTAGCAATAAACTCAAAGAAGTTATTAGTTTCCAACGTGAATTATACAAAGGAAATGTACGCAGAAGCATCTTGCTTAGTCCATATTTTGATTCAGCCAATGCGTCTACCCCTGCAGATGCAAAAACCCAAATTAAAAAGCTTTTTTCTAAAGCTATGGAAAAGACGCCTTTCTATGATGAATTGATAGAAGAGGTTTTGCAAGAGGATTTTGCGCCTAATAAGAATGAGTTACGAACAGAGCTTTTGACTCGTATTTCTATACATAAACAATCCTCAAAGCAAAAAGAAACCAAAATTAACATGAAAGAACTGTTAATGACTGCCCTTCGTGTTCTTGCCGCAACAGCACCACAATTAGAACAACTGGGCCGCAAAATTGAAGATAATCAAAAGTTCTTGGAATCGTTAAATACAAGTTTTTCTTTTAAGTTTATGCAAACAGTAAAAAAAATGCTGGGAGTACAAGAAAAACCTGTAGAATATAAGGTAACAATCAGCGAAAATATTACTGGCAGTAAAAGAGTTGACACTATTGTATATCAACGCTTAATGAACGATTTAATGAATCGTGTTAAAACCTATTCAAATTTTACTGTTAAAACTTCGCCTGCATATCAAAAACTAGAAAGTATGAGCGAACAACAAGTTTTAGAGTACTTAACAAAACAATTATCTGAATGCCAAAGACTTTCTATTCAACTGGCAGCTTTAGATACTTATTTTAAAAATGCTGCACAAAATTCTCCAAAGATACGCGGTTTTAAGATGGAGCTTTCTACAATAAAAAGTACCTTACAAAAGACAAATCAGTGTAGAGTTGACTACACATCCCAAATAGAAGAACAAGCACAAATGGCAAAATTAGGAGTACAAGATGCTTAATAAAAAGCACATTCTTATAAGCATTTTTACGATTTTTATGAGCTTTCTATTTGCTAAAGAGCAAGGTAATAGAATGTTTAATCCAGAATTACAGCGTGAACTTGTTATTATATCGTATGAGACATATTTTGATCTAAATCCTCATACAGCAAATTATCTTCCAGAAGCCCAGGTGCTTAGTAGTTTGTATGAAGGATTGTTCTCTTACGACCCAATTACATTAAACCCACAAAAAGCACTTGTTGAATCTTACACGCTCTCAGAAGACCGCCTTGAATGGACTTTTGTTCTAAAGGACAAGATTTTGTTTAGTAATGGAGATCCTATTACTGCATTCTCTGTTAGAGACTCTTTGCTAGCACTTATTCAAAACAAAAGTGCTGCTTTTTCGTCACTTTTAGATACTGTTGTGGGGGCAGAAGACCTTCGCACCTTGCAATCAAACGATATCTCATCTGTTGGCATAGTTGCCCAAAGTGAACGTATATTAATACTTAAACTAAATAACCCAATGGCGCATTTGCCTCAAGTACTATGCCATCATGCTTTTGGTGTTGTACATACAGATAAAAATGTGTTTAGTGGTTCTTACAAGCTTATATCGCAAGATACTAACAGTCTACGACTAGAAAAAAACACCTTCTACTGGGATGCACAAAATGTTGCTATCCCGTCTATAAGAATAGATTTCTCAGATGATGTAGAAAAGAACACCTATCTTTTTAATATTGGAAAAGCTGACTGGGTATTCTCTGATATAGATGTAGGAAGTCTTTTTGATCCACGAGCTATAAGAGTATCGCAGCAATTTGGAACGTCGTATTTTTTCTTTAAAAGCGAGGGAGCCTTTGCAAATAGCACTTTTAGAAATGCATTACTCTCTGCAATCCCATGGACAGAATTACGGTCCGAAGAACATATTCCTGCTACAACACTGGTCTTGCCTCTTCCTTTTTTTCCATATGTAGAGGGTATAGAAGAATATAATCTAGATAAAGCAAAAAAACTGCTTGAAAAATCTGGCATTGAAGGTGCAGAAATACAATTGACCATTGAGATTCCAGATTATGAGCCTTCTATAAAAAAAGCTGAGCTTTTAAAGAAAGTGTGGGAAGAATTAGGAATCCAAGTAGAAGTTTCTGTAGTACCTTCTACACGCTATTCTTCAACTGTAGAAAACTCTACAGCAGATCTTTTTTCTTACAACTGGATTGGAGACTATGCAGACCCTACTGCCTTTTTAGAGCTCTTTAAAGGTAACTCGACTCTAAACGAAAGCAATTGGAAAAACGATGAGTTTGATTCACTTTTATTAGAGGCCGCAAAAACTAGCAACACAGAAGAACGTTATAAAATCCTTGCACAAGCAGAAAAGGTGCTACTTGACTCAGGTATACTCATACCTTTATCTCATACACTATCAGTGAATATTGTAGACAGTGGACTATCTGGTTGGCATGATAACCCTCTCGATATACATCCTTACAAATATTTATACTTTGATGTAAAAAAATCGCTCAATAATCTAGCACAGCTTGAAATCAAGTAGTAAAAATTTTAACGCTCCATAAAAAAAGGAAATCTGATTTTCAGATTTCCTTTTTTCGTTTAAAATAAACTTGTTAATACTTAAATCTTTTTTAGTTCGTACTTAGTAGTTCCAACTCCACATTTTTCTGCATGAAGCATTTGCCCACGCCAATCAGTAGTTGGATGTATATCGCAAAAGTGGTCTCCTGTTTTTTTCTTAGAATCTAGGAGAGAACCAGGCATAACAGGCATTTTTAAAGCTTCTTCTGTACATGCTTGATCGAGTGCAACTGGGTCAAATGAAGCAAACATCCCAACATCAGAAATAATAGGCATATCATTTTCAGCATGGCAGTCGCAAAATGGAGATACATCACAAACTAGGCTCACATGAAAGTGAGGCTTGTCTTTTAGAATTGCCATAGTATACTCAGCTATTTTATAATTGAGAATATCATTACTTTCATCACCAGGAGCTGCAATTGCATCTTTAAAACATACGCCAATACAGCGGCCACAGCCAACACATTTACTATGATCTATAGATGCCTTCTTGTCTACAATAGTAATTGCATCATGAGCACATACCTTTGGACATACCTTGCAGCCAACACATGCAGAAGCATCTACACAAGGTTTTCCTGCATTGTGCATTTCCATTTTACCAGCACGTGAGCCACAGCCCATACCAATATTTTTTATTGCTCCACCCATACCTGTACATTCGTGTGCTTTAAAATGAGACAAAGATAGTATAATGTCAGCATCCATAACAGCACGACCGACCTTAGCTTCTTTAATGTATTCTCCATCGATTGGAATGAGTGTCTCATCAGTACCCTTTAAACCGTCGCCAATAATTACGTGGCACCCTGTAGAAAAAGGGCTATACCCATTAAGGTACGCTGCATCTAAGTGGTCGAGTGCATTTTTTCGACCACCAACATAGAGTGTATTACAATCTGTTAAAAACGGCTTACCACCAAATTCTTTAACTAGGTCTACCATCACTTTTGCGTAGTTTGCGCGCAAATAAGCTAGATTACCAGGTTCTCCAAAGTGAATTTTTATAGCAACAAATTTGTCCCTAAAATCAATTTTTTCCATTCCTGCAGTTAGACATAGGCGTCTAAATTTTTGCAGTAAATTCTCTGAGGCTGTTGCCCTAAAGTCTGTGCTATACACCACTGCTTTTTCCATTACATTACTCCTTCATCATTTGAACCTTTTCTTATCTAAAATAAAATAGTGATTCATAAGCTTTAATAGTGTGATTGATATATCATACCTTGTTTAAATATGATCTGTCTATAAGTTTTTTTAATGTTAGTATAATTAATAATTAGAATTGCCAGCCAACAGAAAATTGAGGAACAACCGCTTGAAACACTGAGTCTTTTAATAGAGATATAAGATAATCTGCACCTAACTCAAGATAAAGGCGTCTTGCAACATAGAGCTGCATAGCTATTCCACCATTCCCAGTTACGGCAAGTACATTAAGAGCCGGAGAGATAACCCCACTTTCAAACTCGAACATAAAATTCATAAAATAAGTTGCTCCCGCACCCACATGTGTATCTAAAACAAGTTTCTTTTTTATAAGGGGAAGCTGATATACAAAATTAAGAGTTCCAGTAAAGGCATGCGTATTTATACCATAATCTGAATAATCTTTCCAAAGTCGATTCCAGTACCCAGTAAGCTCAAAACCAAATTGACCATAGTTTCTTTTTAAAGGTATATACGTAAGTCTAAGAGTAGCACCTACAGGAAGAAAGCTTGTTGCAAAATATTCGTAAATTTCTCCGCTAGGTGGGGTCCAGTAAGGAGCATACCCGAGCGAAACATTAAAGTCGTATGGTTTAAGAAATTTAACATCTAATACTTGCGAGTCTTCGGTTACCTCTGAATTTACAGTAAACTCTAAATCACTTGTGAGTCCACCTGGGTTTTCTGCTATAAAAACATATGTACCAACATCTATTTTGTTGAGATCAAACTGAATTCTATAGCTATTTCTTGATGACTCAACAATTGATCCAAACAATGTTCTTTGTGGTTCATTTGGAATTTGAAGAGAAAATTCTGTTGAATTAAGAATGTCATCGCCATTAAAAGTAAAAATATCGCTATTCTCTTCGTCTAAATATAAAATTGAAGAAGAAAACGAATTAATTTCTGGTTTAATAGCTTTAAAAACATCAAAATTAAACCACTCTGATTCTGAATCTTGCATACCAAGCAGGTTATATACATATACTTTATAGCGATACATACCTGCGTATAAGCTTACTTTTATTGAACTTTCTGTACTACTATACTCTTCGTCTAATGCAGTCCACTCTCCATCTTCGCCTTGCTTTTCTATTACTATATCATATTTAGATGCATATGCAGAGGCATCCCATGTTAAAGTTTGAATAAATATTGTTTCACCTTCTTCAGTTTGCTCAATAACGTAGTCTTTTGTCTCTTCTGGAATCAGGGCTAACTCATCTTGTTCTGGAGACACGGCATTTGCAAACGCCTCAACTGAATCGTCTATGTTTTCTACAACCTCTGCAACATCTGATTGTATCTCTTGAGCTGATAGCTTAAAAAAAGAAGTGCTCAGTAAAAAAAGCGAGAGAAATAGTATTTTTGCTAGTTTGCATTGTTTATTGACCATAAAGCTCTCTTGTTTTATTTTCTTCAGGAGCACCAGCTTGTGGAATATCAATTTTAAAAGATAAAGGATTTCTCTCCCCTTCTTTTAGAATTGAGTCATCTTCGAGCAAAATAACTGCTTCTACGGTCCAATTAAAATCGCCTCGACCAAGAAGAGCTAAATCTCTAAAGATGTAAGATGTTTCTCCATTACGAAGAATAATCGGCTCTCCTATACTTGTTCCATCTTCTTTATATATTTTAAGAATATATGTTTGTACCAAATCTCCTGAATCATCTCTAATTGGGTTCCAAGAAAATTCAATATTTGGATTATTTCTTACACTTAGGAAATAGTCTAGATCAAACACACTATTGTTTCTAGGCTGTGCATTTGCAACAGCTGGATAGGGTTCAATTGGATTAATTCTAAATGAAGAACCCTGCACCGGTGTTAAATTAAAACCAGTATCTGTCTCACCTTTAACCGTCCAATAATATGTTCCAGGGCTAAGCCGAGGTAGCTGAACTACTTTCTCTGGGCTTCGAATTATATGTCGTGCAGAGCGTCGTACTCTTGCTAATTCTGAAACTGTATCTAGAGATGTAGCATAAAGATTATTTCTAGATAAAATAAACTCTGTTTCTTCTGCAGCCTCTGCACTATCCCATTCAATAGTTACTGGTTCAAAGTATGCTTCAAGACCATCAAACTCAGTTCCATTTCTTGGCCCAATAAGTTCAATAGGACGTATTTTTTTCATAGAAAATCTTTGTTCAGTCTGCAAACCAGTTAATCTCGATGATAATGGTGTTTCAGATGCCATCGCACGCATTGTCCATGTATACCCACCCTCTGCAAAATCTTCAGCATACATTTCTTGAGTAAACATAAGCATTGAACCATTTGAATCAGGAACCACCTCACCTTGCATAAAAAGATTTTCATACACAGGTTCATCTGGATTCGCATTATGATAGAGTACAAATTGATAGTAAGTTGCATCTTCCACTGCACTCCAAACAAATCTAACAGGGGTGCTTGGATATACAACAAGTTGTCCATTTGCAGCTACTTGATCCAAATTTGGTGCATCTAAGAAAGATCGAACAACAAGCGCCTTTGGAGGTGTAACATACTCAAAACTATCATCTGCGCTATCTGCACGTATACGCCAATACCAAGAACCCTCTGGCAGAGTAAGGCCTGTATACGAAGATCCACTCAAGCTTCTGCTTGTGTGAACAGTCTCAAAATTTCTATCAGATGAAATTTGAAGAACCATATTATACGGTAGATTTGTTCGCCATGTAAACGGAGTATCCGATACAAGATCTTCTAAAATTGTATAATTTGAAGGAGGGAAAATAGTTCGTTGATCAATTTGCCCTTCTACTGCTAAAAATGAACGTACAATACTTTGGTCAGAAACATTTCCTTCGCTATCTGTCTTAGTAACAGCCCAATACCATACACCTTCAGAAAGAGAAAAAGCGTCTGGTGCTAATACATAATAGTTATCTCCAACAGACTCTTCAACTACTGGGTTCGAAAGTTGTTCATTTTGCGAAATAGTTACCGTATAGAGAGAAGCTTCTGAGTCGTGCAACCAAGAAAAATAAATACCACTCGCTGCGTTCAAAATATCTACAAAACCATTTTGCTCTGGTAGTACAAGAGTTGCAGGAGAAAGAGAACCTTGCTGCGTAATAGCAAATGAATTTATGTCTGAGGAAGAAACCCCTTGCGATTGCCTATTTATTGAAGAAGTATAAAATGGGGTAACGCGCCAAAACCAATTCCCTTCTTCGAGTGTTGAAACAATAATAGATGGCTGTGTTGAATTTTGAGAAATAACTGGATTTTGCATCTGAGCATTATCTGCTACTTCAAACAACCAAGAAGAAGCATAGTCATCTTCGGTCCATAAAAAACGTACGGCAGGTAATTTTGTTCTGTATGCGTATTCATTTCCTTGTGAAGGAACAATTGCTGTTGGAATAGGAGCGCTCAACACTTGCAAACGTCCAGTTACAGGGATTTCCATAGATTCCGCAGATACTCTCCAATACCAAGTACCTGAGCTCAAATTTAGAGCTACTTGATTTACACTAGTAAAACTAATTTGGTCCACTATCTGTGAAAAATCGCGTCTTTGGGAGGTTTCAAGAAGAATGTATTCGCCATCTGGTAAATTTTCTGCTACCCAGTTAAAATTAACCGGAATTGAACCTTCGGTTTGATTCAAGTAGCGTGCATTTTGCACTGGCGAAAGAACTGCTACAGACGGCGGTGCGATAGACTGTCCATCTGCAGCTACTACTAATGGCTGCCCTTCGGTTAGAGCAACTGTTTCTGCTCCATCTCCTAAAACTAGGTTGGCAGAACCACTAGCTACTTGTACAGAAAGAGGCCCTCCACTTGTAAGACCGGCTGAGCTAGCAGCACTAGCACTTAGGGCTGAACCTGCTCCAACTTGTACTGTAGCACTTCCTGAAGTTAGAGTTATTCCACCGCCAGAACTTTCGGTTGTATTAATAGAAATACCACCCTCACTAAAATTAACAGCAGCACCTTGCTCGATATCTAAGAAAACCTGTGCGAGTGTTTGAGAGTATAAGTCCATTACATTTCCATCTGCAAATGTAATGGTAGCTTCTGAAAGTTCAGCAGTACGAATAATATCGCCATTATAAACAGGCGATTCTTGCTTTACTCTATCCCACAAAACGCGATCCATGAGTTTACGTTGAGCAGATTTATATTTAAAAGTAATAATTCCTATAGGAGTTTCATTTACCTTATCAAGCGATTGATTAATAGCTTGATTAAAGAAAAACATATTTAGCGAAAAGCCAATAAGACAAAAGAGAACTACAATAATATCTGAGGCGTATCCGCTATTAGTTGCCGATGTTGTATTTTTTTTCTTCTGCATCAGCATTTACCTTAGCGAAATCGGGAGTTGGTATTCCAAGTGCAGCACGTACTTCTGCCATAGACTTTGGTCCATTAGCACCTGCCCCAGGAACATCGGTTACATTTGGCATGTTGACAACAGCATAAATCTTTACCGGTTTTTCTTTACCTTTTACTGTTACAGAAGGCATTTTCTCTACAATTACATGTTCTTTAACTAATTCATAAGTGTCTTCTGTAATTAAAATATCTGCACCAAAAGGCTTTGTAAGTGTTTCAGTACGAGAAGCAAAGTTTACTGCATCTCCAATTACTGTATATTCCATTTTTAATTCACTAGAACCCATTTGCCCAGCAACTACCGGACCTGTATTTAAACCACACCCGATTTTAATTATTGGTTTTTTATCGCCACCACGACCTTGGTTAAAGTCCGCAAGAGCAGCACGCATTAAAAGAGAGGCCTTAACACCATTTAGAGCATCGGCTTCTCTACTGCCAGCTGTCTTAGCAGCACCCCATACGGCCATAACAGCATCTCCAATAAACTTATCTACTGTACCGTTTGTATCATTTACGCATTTTACCATGCGTGTCATATAATCATTTAAGAATTCAATTACTTCGTGCGGTTCTAATTTTTCTGAAATAGCAGTAAACGAGCGTATATCTGAGAAGAAGATCGTAGCATCCTTTGTTTCACCACCTAAAGGCAAATCTCCACTCATAGCCTTGAGCGCTATCTCTCTATTTACAAACTTTCCAAAATTTTCAAGTCCCTTACCCATACTAACAAATCGATCTGTCAGAACACCAAGCTCATCTTGGCTTTTGTTCTCGAGCTTTAAAATAAAATCACCTCTTTCGATTTGTTCAGATGCAGAGGCCAATAACTTGATTGGTTTACTCAAAGATTTCGAGAAGAACCAGATAAACATAATTGCTAAAAAGAGAACAGCGAGAGCAAGTAAAATATTTTGATACACAGAGGCATTTACAGCTTCAAAAACAAGACGAGACTCAATCATGGTTATAACACCAACGTCTCCTATTGAAAGTTTAGTATAAGCTCCAAAATACTCTATACCTTGTTCGTCCTCAAAAACAATTTGCCTATTTTCGTCATTATTTGTTCGCATTTGAGTAACAAGCGGTACGTTCGACATATTTGCACCAGACTTTGTTAGTTCAAAATCAGCATGAATAAGAACATCATTTTTATCGTTAATCATAAAAGAACTATTTGTAGATCCACTGCCAAAGGTTTCTGTCAATGTTTCTGCAGAGAATAAAACAATTAAACTGTCGCTTGCAGAGGTTTCTGCCCATGGATATAAAAGAGCCAAAACTGGTATGCCAAAAACAGGGGCTGCGTTAACAATTAATGTTTCGCCATTTCCAGAGCGAGTTAGAGAATCCTCTATTGTGTCAAGGAAAGTATAATAAGTTTCCACATCTATTTCGTTAGATAGAAAAAAACGGTTGTTTAATAACTCTCGATTTCCAGGAACAGCAATAACTGCAATATTTTGGTTACGCTCAAAAAACAACTCAGAATACTGTTGAGCTAAACTGCGTTGAGAACCAATTGCAGAAAAGGTACTCATTAAAAGCAGTGCATTAGAGCGTACAGATGATAGCTCTTTTTCTGCGGCATCCGCTGCTTGAGTATTTATAGTGTGATTGTTTTGTTCTGCTGTTAATTGAACATCTGAGCGAATAACCATTGTTACCAAAGTGGTAACAGCCCCTAGTGTTAAAATTACTAAAATGCTGATAATAGAAATTAACTTTAAGGATATGGGATATTTTACTCGCTTCTTATCATGCTTATCCATTATGTCTCCTTAAAATCTATATTATGAATATTATAAATCCATGCTTTCTGCATGTCAAGTCGTTAGCGGCAATATTAGACATATGTTCTAAATATCATAGCGATGATATACATTACTTTAAAAAAAATCATGTGCCATTTGGCACATAATTGTAAAAAAATAATTTTATTCTAGACTTTTAGACAGTAAAGCAGTACACTAAGTACATGGAATTTTTTATACCTTTAGAAACAACAAACATTGCATGGATGTGGTTTGGAC
>CAYJNB010000053.1:0-11327 GCA_964371205.1 uncultured Treponemataceae bacterium | reverse complement strand
GCTTTAGTTTTGCATACGAGATAAAACAAAGAGCCTCAAAAGCACGGGCAGTTACAGTAGCAATAGCAGCTCCTTCAACTTCGAGGCGCGGCGCCCCTAAGTTACCATAAATAAGGACCCAGTTTAGAAAGGTATTAATAAGCGTTGCTATAACAGAAATAACTAATGGAATTGTAGGTCTTCCTACTTCGCGGTAAGAAGAACCTATTGCAAAAGAAAAGGGCATAAAAAGGGCGGCAAATGAAATAATTTTCATATAATCTCCGCCATAAAGGGCAATTTGTGTCTGAGCACTATTGCCATGCGTCATCAGATTTATAAGTAAGCTGGGAGAGAAAAAAAGCAAAGCCCAGTAGCTGATTCCAACTAGTAAACATAAAATAATCTTAAAGCGGTATGCTTGCTTCATACCCCATTCGTCTTGAGCCCCTTTATATTGTGCAAGGTAAATTCCACCTGCAAGACACACAACATTTAGAAGCACAATAAACATAAAGTTTATTTGATTCGCTACATTAACTGAAGCCATCATAGAATCGCCAAGAGCAGAAACCATAAAATTATCTACAAGTGAGACAAGGGCTGTAATAAATTGTTGTAACATTACCGGTAACGCAATTGCTATAGCTTTTTTATAAAAGCGCCTATTGCCGATTAAATTAACTTTATCCATAAGTATTTGCATTCTAGCTAAACAACATTATATATGCAAGTGGGGTATACATTTAAAATATTTTGCACAATGATTTTATGTTTTTTTGATTGTTGTCATTCTATAGAATTTATGTTACAATCTACGAGATTTAATACGAATACTGCATTTAAGAGGTAGATGATGGCATTTGACGAACAAAAATTTTTAGATTCTTTAACAGGATTAGCTGCAAGCAATGACCCTATTGACCCATCCTTATATCAAACACATGATGTAAAACGCGGACTGAGACACACAGACGGTAGAGGTGTTCTTGTTGGTTTAACAAAAATTGGTGACGTAGTTGGCTACGAAATGATAAATGGAGAGAAAGTCGCTGTACCAGGTAAACTTCTTTATAGAGGATATGATGTTGAAGATATTATTTCAGATGCCGAAAAAACCGACGATTTTGCTTTTGAACAAACAATATATTTGCTTATTTTTGGAGAACTCCCTACAGCCGAACAGTTAAAAACTTTTAATCAATTTTTAGGTAGTAAAAGAGAGCTTCCGGGTTACTTTACCGAAGACATGATTATGAAAGCTCCATCTCCGGACATTATGAACAAGCTAGCTCGTGGCGTTTTAGCAAGTTATTCGTATGACGATAATCCAGAAGATGTTAGTGTTGCAAATGTATTGCGCCAATGTATAGAGCTAACAGCGCGTTTTCCAAGCCTAGTTGCAAATGCATACCAAGCAAAGCGCCGATACTACGATTCAGAGAGTATGTACATTCACTTTCCGGATCCTACTATCTCGACTGCAGAAAACTTTTTGCGTCTTATTCGCCATAACAAAGAGTATTCTAAGCTTGAAGCACAATTACTTGATCTTTCGTTAATTTTACACGCAGAACATGGTGGTGGTAATAACTCAAGTTTTACTATTCACGTAGTTTCTTCTGCCGATACCGACACCTATTCAGCAATTGCAGCCGGTGTAGGTTCTCTTAAAGGGCGTCGCCATGGTGGTGCTAACCTGCAAGTAATGGGTATGATGGACGAGATTAAGGCTAATGTTAAAGACTGGTCTAGCAAAAAAGAAACAAAAGAATATTTACGCAAAATTGTACAAAAAAAGGCTGGAGATGGAACAGGACTTATTTATGGGCAAGGACACGCAGTTTATACGGTATCTGACCCAAGAGCCTTACTCCTCGAAAAGAAAGCAAAAGAACTTGCAATCGAAAAAGGTTGTTTAGATGAGTATGAACTGTATTGTAATATTGCGGAACTCGCACCGATTGTGTTTGCCGAAGAAAAAGGCAGTGACAAAAGAATTTGTTCGAATGTAGACTTTTTCTCAGGATTCGTATATTCAATGCTTAATATTCCACGTGAATTATTTACTCCCATTTTTGCTATTTCTCGTGTTGCAGGTTGGTCTGCACACCGCATAGAAGAGGTTGTAACAGGAGGCCGCATTTATCGTCCTGCATATAAAAATGTATTAGATCCTCGGCCTTACACACCAATAAGTGAGCGTACATAATGGCTAAAAAAGGCTCTGTGCTTTCTGGAAGTGTTCGACTCGATAAATTTTTGGCACATAATGGGTTTGGAAGCCGTAAAGATGTAAAAAAGCTGCTTCATTCACGCACAGTGCTTATAAATGATGTTGTTTGTACTGATGCTTCTATGCACCTAAACATTGAAAATGATACAGTATCTGTAGATGGAGAAGTTTTAGTTGCAAAAAAAACAGCATACATTATGCTCAATAAGCCACAAGGAGTATTGAGCGCAACACGTGATCCACACGGAATGCCAACTGTATTCGATATACTTGGCTCAGAGATTTTGCAAAACTATAAAGATGGAGAGTTACTTCTAGTTGGCAGACTCGATATAGACACTGAAGGACTACTAATAATTACTGATGATGGAGAAGCGGTTCATCGACTTACCTCTCCTAAGAACGGTATAACAAAAACCTACTATGTAAAATTAGAAAAACCGGTAAATGAAACAGAGCAACAAGAGTGCATCAAAAAGTTTGCCGACGGCATTCATATAACAGTTGATAGAGGTGAGGCAGCACACGACTGCAAACCCGCACAGCTGAGGTTTTTAACAGCAGACGGCACAGAAGCAGAGCTTATAATTAGCGAAGGCAAATACCACCAAGTAAAGCGAATGTTTTTTGCCGTTGATAACAAGGTTATTTTTTTACGCCGCACTGCCTTTGGCACACTCAAACTCGATGATGATTTGCCAACAGGGCACGCACGGCACTTGAGCGAAGAAGAAGTAAAGAGCTTACTCCAGAACGACTAGGTAACCGATGTTCCCAGTTCTACAGGCGATTCGGGTTTTAGAAGCACACAAGTCTTTGCATCTTCAGTTTCCACACAGAGTAACATGCCTTGAGATTCAATACCGCGCATTTTGCGAGGCTTTAAGTTTACTAAAACGATTATACTCTTACCCACTAACTCTTCTGCAGTGTAGTAATCCACCAAACTCGAAACAATTTGCCGTGGATTTTCTTCTCCGGTATTCACCATAATCTTGTATAATTTTTCGGCATTTTCTACCTTTTCGCAAGAAAGCACTACTCCGGCTCTCATATCCAACTTTGCAAAGTCATCGTATTCAATTAATTCTTTCATTCTAACTCCTTATGATTTCTATTGGTAGTCATATCAATCCAGTAAACATTTAAACTAGTTTTGCAACGCAAAACTAGGAGAGGGACGCCATTTCGCGTCTATACTTTAGTATGCATTTAAATATCCCGACTCATTCCCAACCAAATGTTGCAGGTGGTTTGTTTGTTATGTCGTAGTAAAGTGCGTCAACAAAGGGAAATTTTTGTATGCGCTCCACTATGTTTGCAAAACAGGTGAGCTCAAGCGGTGCAAAACGAGCTGTCATTACGTCTTCTGAAACAACAGGACGTAGTACAATAGAGCATTTGTCTGCAGAACTTGCATAGGGTAAACAAATGGTTAGGTGCTGAAAAATAACTGAGTAAAGGTTTGCTTTTTTAAGCTCATCAAGCACAATAGCGTCAACCTCTCGAGTATAGTCGAGCCTGTCTTTTGTACAAAATCTCCTTTGTAAGGTACAAGCAGATTTTTCGTACAGGCAGAGTATGGTGCGGTTTACTTCTTTTACACTATTTGTAATAAAGGAAGATGCTGCAGCTAAGGATTCCCAGTCGGTGTTTTTTGCAGAATAATCAGCAAAGTGTAGCACTGCAGGGAATCTATAGGTTCTAAAGTCTCCTTGCACGCCAACAGATTTTACCGGTAGAGCAGAAATTGTTTCGAGTGTACTCATGTATGGACTAGTTTCTTTTACGCTTTTGAGGGTTTCAGAGAGTATTTTTTTTGTTTGTGCAAACTCGTCTTTTTCGGCAAAAGCACCGTCTGAGCAGAGTACGTTAATCGAAAGGCCAGGCCCCGGAAATGGGTGTCGGAATACAAGTTCGTCCGAAAGGCCGAGTTTTTTTCCTACTACACGAACTTCATCTTTATATAAATCTTTGAGTGGCTCAATAATAAGGCCTTTTTCGATTAATGCCTGAATGCCTTCAACACGATTGTGATGTGTTTTAATCACATGTGCATTTTTTGTGCCGCCAGATTCAATAATGTCTGGATACAAGGTTCCCTGCCCTAAAAGCCATTCATCTTCGTTTAATTTAAGTCGACTTACCACCTCATTACGCACGGTAATAAAGGTCTCTCCTACTGCATGACGCTTTTCTTGTGGATCGGTTAATCCTTCTACTGCTTTTAAGAAGGTTGCAGAGGCATCTTCTACAATAAAGTTATCAAAGCCAAAGGCGCGGTAACGCTCAGCAATAATAGAGCTCTCGTCTTTGCGCATGAAGCCGTTATCTATGTGCAGTCCCAAAACACGCTCTTGTCCGAGAGCATTGTTCAAAAGAGCAAAGGCTACGGTAGAATCTACCCCGCCCGATAAAAAGAGTAATACTTTGCGATTTTTGGAGGTTTTTACAATGTCTTCGCTAATAGCTTTGAGCACTTGATCCTGACTCCAGTTTTTTTGCATACCACAGTATTGTGCAAAGTTTGCAAAAAGTTCATCTCCACACGGGGTATCTTTTACTTCGGCGTGGAACTGCAAGCCAAAACGTTTGCGCTCTAAGTCTTGCACCGCTGCAAATTGGCAATCGCGTGTACTTCCGCAACACTCAAAACCAGGAGCCAGGGAGGTAACTTCGTCTTGATGGCTCATCCATACTTGCGTATCAAAACTAAGTCCCGTAAAAAGCGGACTTTCTGCTTTTTTTTGTAATTGAGCAAAACCAAACTCACCGACTTCGGCTTTTTGCACACTTCCACCATAGTGTTTACTCATAAGTTGGTGTCCGTAACACAAACCTAAAATAGGAACTTCTAAGTCGAGAATTTTTGCATTAAATTCAGGAATATCTTTTTCGTATACAGAAGAAGGACCACCGGAAAGAATTACGCCCAGAGCACCAGTAAAAACCTCGTCTGTAAGGTCTGAACTGGGGAGTGCTATCTCAGAAAAATAGCCAAGCAAACGCAAGCGCTTTGCAATGAGGTGTGCATATTGGCTACCAAAATCTAATACTACTATTTTCTCTCTCATGGAATCCTCCTAAAACAAAAGACTCCACAGTGGGAATCTTTTATTTAAACGGTTTATGTAACTGTTACTTGCAATTATTGATTATTGTTATCAATTGCAGCAATTGAAGCACCAATAAAGTCACAGAATAAGGGATGTGCCCTATCCGGCCTCGATAAGAATTCCGGATGGAACTGAGCACCAAGCATCCACGGATGTTCTGAGTGCTCTGCAATTTCTACCAGATTACGTTCTGGGTTTATACCACTTAAGCGCAACACACTTTTTTCGAATTGCTCTCGATAATCGTTGTTAAACTCGTAACGGTGGCGGTGGCGTTCAAATATAGTGCTATCGCCATAGGCTTTTTTTGCAAGAGAATTATCCGCAAGGGCACACTCGTATTTTCCTAAACGCAGAGTTCCGCCAAGCTTTTTGCCTTGCTGATCTGGCATTAAGTCAATTACAGGATGTGGTGTTTCTGCATTCATTTCTGTTGAGTGTGCACCAGTTAAGCCGAGCACATTGCGAGCAAACTCAATTACTTGAATTTGCATTCCCAAACAGATACCAAAGTATGGTACAGCGTTTTCGCGTGCATACTGAGCAGATAAAATCATTCCTTCTATACCTCGGTCTCCAAAACCTCCAGGTACAATTATGCCATCAGCATTAGCTAAGCGTTTTGCAGCTTCTTCTTTTGTAGTAATTAAATCTGATTCAACCCAATCTATTACAACATCTGCTTGATGAAAGATTCCCGCATGAGTAAGAGACTCTACAACAGAAAGATATGCATCGCGCAAGTTAGTGTATTTTCCAACTAAGGCTATGTTCACCTTTGTAGAAGGATTATATAATCTATTAACTAATGTTTCCCATGCACTCAAATCAGGTTTTTTATCCTCAAGAGAAAGCACACGGCAAATTGCATGCCCAAGGCCCTCTTCTTCCATCATGAGGGGAACTTCGTAAATTGAGCGTGCTGTAAGAGTCTGAATAATTGAATCTGTTGGTACATTGCAGAACAACGCGAGTTTTTCTTTTGTTCCGCGGTCAATTGGCATATCGCTTCTGAGCATAATAATGTCTGGCTGTATTCCTAACCCTTGCACTTCTTTAACGCTATGCTGAGTAGGTTTAGATTTAAGCTCTTGTGATTTTTTTATGTATGGCATTAATGTTAGGTGGATATAAGCACAATTTTCAAAACCCACTTCGTATTTTATTTGTCTACATGCTTCGATAAATGGTAAGGACTCAATATCACCAACTGTCCCACCTACCTCGGTAATAATTATGTCTGCATTAGTCTGTTCTGCACTTAACATCATTCTGCGGCGTATTTCGTCAGTAATATTTGGAATAACTTGTACCGTTCCACCGTTATAGCCTCCATCGCGTTCACGGTTTAATACGGTTAGATATACACGCCCTGCTGTAGTATTACTACTTTGAGAAAGATTTTCGTCGGTAAAGCGTTCGTAGTGTCCAAGGTCTAGGTCTGTTTCTGCACCATCGTCGGTAACAAACACTTCTCCGTGCTGGTACGGATTCATAGTTCCCGGGTCAATATTGAGGTAAGGATCAAATTTTTGAATAACAACTTTTAAGCCACGCGCTTTTAAAAGTAAACCAAGGGAAGCTGCTGCTATTCCCTTACCTAACGAGGAGACTACGCCTCCAGTAACAAAAATATATTTCGCCATATTACATCCTATGCGCTTACTAAGGGACTATTGAAAAACATCAATTTTTCAATAGTTTCCTACGTTCGCTTACGCTCACTCACGAGTTTGCTACGCAAACTCGGTAAGGTTGTCGTAGACAACCGACAAACTCGACGGTGTGTTGAATAATTAATCGAATTATTCAACAAACCTACTATAGCATATTAAAAAGACAAAAACAACAGCTTTTATTAGTTTTGCTAATATAGTTTATGAAATAATTGCAGTGTTTTTGCTTTTTTCCTTGACTTCTTTGCTGACTCAGATTAAAATAGGTTAACGTTTGCTTATCTTAAATACCGACTACTCTACTTAAAATAGGAGTAGTTTTGTATATAAAAAAAATTTGGAGGTGAGTAATGGAGAAGAAAAAATCTCGCATTATTCTAGTTGCAGTTATTGCAGTTGCTTTAATTGCTGGTGTTATCTACAACACACAAAGAGGATCATCTGATGATTATCCTTCTAGAAACGTAAATATTGTTGTGCCTTGGAATCCAGGGGGGTCTACAGACTTAACAGCTCGTGCTCTTGCTGATGTAATGGGTAAAGACATGGGTACAAGTATTGTTGTAACAAATACACCTGGTTCTGGTGGTTCAGTAGGTTCTTTATCTGTAGTAAATGCAGAAAAAGATGGCTATACTATACTTGCTAATGGTATGCTAGCTCTTTCTTCAATGCCTGTTTTAGGGTATACAGATAAAACTCACAAAGACTGGGATTTTTATCTTGCAACATTTACACCAAATGTATTAGCAGTTTCTGCTGATTCTCCTTATCAAACAGCTCAAGACTTAATTGACGATATGAAAGCTCGCCCAGGCCAAGTAACAGATGGTACTGGTGGTATGGGTTCTGGTGGACATGTTGGTATTGAAGTGTTATGTGCAGCTGCAGGCCTTGAATACAAACACGTAACTTATGAAGGTGGTGCTAAAGCTATTACAGCAGCGCTCGCTGGCGAAGTAGATTTTACGAGCCAACTTCTTGTTGAAATGCAAGATATGTTTGTTTCAGGAGACATGAGAGCTCTTGCTAACTTTACAGAAAATGATATTACATTAGAAAATGGAACAGTTATTCCATCAATTCTAAAGTTTGTACCTGAATTAGCTCCTCGTTTACCAATGGGAGAAACAACAGGGCTTGCAATTCCTAAGGGACAACCAGAATATGTATACGAAGTACTAGATAGTGCGTTTGCAACTGCTGTAGCAGACAAAGGATTCTTAGACTTCTGTGCAACAAAAGGATTCCTCGTTTTTGGCTTAGATAGAGCAAAAAGCGAAACATACATGGACAATCTTGCTTCAACAGTAACTTGGACATTGTATGATGTTGGTGTTGCAAAAACTTCTCCTGAAGAATTTGGCATTTCTCGTTAATTTTTCATAAGTATTTTTTAGAAAATAACACTATAAAAAGTAAGGGCGGTTGGATACTATTGTATTTAGCCGCCCTTATAAAATCGAGGTATATTCGTGGAAAAAAATAAAAAAACATATGATTTTTTTTCGTCAATTGTGATGTTCTTACTTGCTGTTTACTTCATTTTTGAAAGTCTAAACATCTACACAGAAGCAGGAAAAGTCTTTTATTTATCTGCCGCTTTGGTTCCTGCAATGTTAGGTGGCATTCTTTTCTTGCTAAGTTTAGCATTATTTTTTACAAGCCTAAAAGAAGGTGGCATAAAAGAAAGATTAAAAGAAATTAAAGAATTATATTTAGCTATAAAACAAGATAAAAATACATTTCGAATTATAGCTGGGATAGGTATTATGGCTCTTTACATTTTTGTGTTCATGGCTTTTTTACCTTTTTGGCTAGCAACATTTTTGTTCATTTTATTGCTTCTGTATTTTCTTGATGCAGGGTCAATTATACATATTACATTAATTGCAGCAACTTCTGTTGCGTTTATTGTATTACTTTTCCAAGTATTCTTTCGCGTTCCATTACCATGAGGAGAGATATAGATGGCATTTGAGTATTTAATACAAGCATTTGGACAAATTCTAACACCTATTAATTTGTTTGTGCTTTTTTTATCAACCTTTTCTGGGTTAATTATGGGTATGTTACCAGGGCTTAGTGCAACTATGGCTGTTGCCCTCTTAACAGGTTTAACATATGGCTTACCTGCAACTAGTGCAATTATCTCTTTACTTGGTGTATATGTTGGAGCAATCTCTGGAGGGTGCCAGGCTGCTATCTTATTGAATATTCCAGGTACACCTGCTAGTGCAGCAACAGCTCTCGATGGGTTTCCTCTAGCAAATCAAGGGAAAGGTGGTATTGCTATCTTTTTAGCAACTACCGCATCTTGTATTGGAACACTTGTTAGTGTTCTCTGCGTTCTAACACTCACCCCTCTTTTAACAAGTGTTTCTCTAGAGTTCGGTAGTTGGGAATTCTTTTTACTCAGTATTTTTGGTGTAATTATTTGTGGTAACTTAACTGCAAAAGGCAATGCAATAAAAGGTTGGATTTCCGGCGTTGTTGGCTTAATGGTTGCACAAGTTGGGTTAGATATGGTTGATGCATTTCCGCGTTTTTCTTATGGAAACGTAAATGTTATGGCTGGACTTCAACTTATTCCAATTATGATAGGTTTATTTGGATTTCCAGAAATTGTTAAGGCATTTAGAAAATCAGAAACTAACATACTTAATTTTTCAAAATTCAAAATGAAAGAAGGATTTTCGATTGTTGGAAAAAATCTTATACCAGTAGTTAGATCATCCCTTATTGGTGTTGGTGTAGGTATTATTCCAGGTGTAGGTGAAGATGTTGGCGGATGGCTCAGTTATTGGGCAACAAAATCTAACAGTAAAAATCCAGAAAAATTTGGAACAGGTGAAGAGTCAGGAATTGTCTCTGCAGAAGCTGGTAACAACGCTTGTATAGGTGGAGCTATTATACCTATTTTATCTCTAGCTGTTCCAGGTAGTGCACCAGCCGCTGTTTTACTTGCAGCATTTATGATGCATGGATATAGACCAGGCCCACTCCTTATGGGAGAAAGCCCTGAGTTCTTATATCAAATCTGTGTATTTTTATTTATGGCAGCAATAGCTATGTGGTTATTAGCGCAAATTGTAAGCAAGTTTAGTGTAAAAATATTGGGTGTAAAAAAAGAGATATTAATGCCTGTTATCTTTGCATTATGCGTAGTAGGTTCTTATGTTATTAACTACGTTGTCTTTGATGTTAAGGTTATGTTCTTTTTTGGACTACTGGGATTTTTTCTTTCGGTAACAAATTATCCTGCAGCCCCATTCCTTCTAGGCGTAATTCTTGGATCTATGACAGACTCAAACTTACGACGTGCATTAACACTTAGCAATGGTAGTTTTATGCCAATGCTTGAGCGCCCTATTTGTATTATCTTTTTAATTGCAATTGCGGGTCTTATTTTGTCTCAATTTGGTGTTTTTAAAATGCTTAAAAGAAGAAAGAGCCAGTAAACGACGTTACCACGTGAGCTTTATGCTCTACGTGGTTGTCGGTGCTTTTGGGAGCATACCTTACACTTTTTTTCTAGGGCGACACAGAACGAGCCACACGGAACCCATAAGTCTTAGGTCGAGAAATAATACTTACTCCACTTCGAACGGTAACGCGTATACCCCTTGGAACACGGACGTAACTTCCACCGCGTAGGACATACTGCGAGCCAGAAGCAGGTCCCATAGGATTATCAGTATCATTCACATCATAAACACCATATCTATCATAACACCATTCTTCCACATTTCCGCTCATGTCATAGAATCCAAGTGCATTTGGGTCTTTTTTTTCTACTTCATGTATTTTATTATCTGAGTTTTCACTAAACCACGCATATTTTCTTACATTTTTATTACTGTCTTCATCGTCTATGCCATTGTTATTTTCATCAGCTGTTATGGGAGCTGCATACAGGTTGCGTACCTTTGGCGTTGTACCATCAGTTTCGAATCCTCCATGCCCAGCTGCGTATTCCCATTCTGCCTCTGTCGGTAAACGATATCCATTTTTACTTGCATCCATCTTAACATTTGAATTCTTAAAACTTGCAGCTGCATTTGTTACAGCGGCAGTTGTCTCGTCATTGTAGGTTTCTCCAACATAATATACTTCATCTAACCCTTGGGCCTTACTCAGCTTATTGCAAAATCGTATTGCATCGTACCAACTTATGTTTTCAGCAGGGAAATAATGCCCATTGTTTGGATCGACTTCAGGCCAACTACCCATAACCTCTTCCCATTGAGCTTCAGTTACTTCCGTTTTACCTAGATAATAACTGCTGAGTGTTACCTCTCGAACAGGCTGTTCATCACT
>CAYJNB010000052.1:0-11336 GCA_964371205.1 uncultured Treponemataceae bacterium | reverse complement strand
GTTAGCTAGTTCATAAAGTTCAATCCCAATTCCATACGGAGTTGGGATTTTTTTTCTAAACTCTACAATCAAAAAAACCGATAAATAAGGGTAGACTAATAGATATTTTTTAGCATAAAATTATCTGTTAGAAGCCCTTTTTTATTTTCAAAAAAGAGTTTTTATGATACACTGCTGTTAGGGTGGACTATGATTGAAGTAACTAGACTCGATAAAAAAACATATTGGATTAATCCTCATCAAATTGAACGGATAGAACAAAATCCTGATGTAACATTACTCATGCTATCGGGCGAAAAGCTTGTAGTAAGGGATTCTCCCGAAGAAGTGATTCAAAGAATTATACACTACCGACGTCAAATAGGTGCGTTTGGTAACGAAGAATAAGATAGTACTGAAAATAGAATTTTCAGCAAGGCAAGAATAAGCTAGGAGACTTTTTTTATGGATATAATGACGATTATTGGAATAGCCGGTGGGGCAGCAGCTGTTGTTATGACTGTTGTTACTTCTGGGGGTACAATGGGTGGTATTATCGATATACCATCTGCTATCTTCGTTATTGGCGGTTCATATTTTGCGCTTATGATGGCATTTACTGCTAAATATGCGCTCGGTATTTGGGGCGTTCTTGGATTAGTTTTTAAGATTCCAGATTTTAACGAAAAAACGCTCGTGCAAAACATGGTTGCATTATCAGAAAAAGCTCGCCGCGAAGGTGTTCTTTCTTTGGAAGAAGGGCTTGAAGAATTAGATGATGAGTTTATGAAGACTGGATTACGTCTTGTTGTTGACGGTACAGATGGAAATGTTATTCGTGCAATCCTAGAAAACGAAATGGAAAGATTAGAAACACGCCATATGTCTTGGATTCAAGTATTGAATACTTGGGGTGGTCTTGCTCCAGGGTATGGTATGATGGGTACCGTTATTGGACTTATTGGTATGTTGAACAACCTTGAAGATAAATCTTCTCTTGGTCCAAACATGGCGGTTGCGCTTATTACCACACTGTATGGTTCTATGGTTGCCAACTGGTTTATGATTCCGATGTCTACAAAGCTGCAAACACAAAATGCACAAGAAATAAGTGTTCGCGAAATGATTATAGAAGGTGTTTTATCAATTCAAGCAGGTGATAACTCACGTATTTTGGCTCTTAAATTATTGACTTATTTGGATCCTGTATCACGTAAGGCAATCGAATCAGAAGTTATTAAAGATTAAGTATAAGGGAAGTAAAAATGGGAAAGAAAAAAAAGGCGCCAGAAGAGCCCTCCCAAGCGTGGCTTGCGACGTATGGAGACATGATTACTCTTATGCTTTGCTTCTTTGTTATGTTGTACAATCCTTCAGAAGTAGATGTTGTGCAACTTAACCAATTGGTAGCTTCTTTGCATGGTGTTCCAGATTCTGGTGGACAGTCTTTAGCTTCAGGTAGATTTGCAGATTTGGGTAATACAATAAACTCAATGCCTTCTCTAGAGAAAGGTACTTCACTTGGTTTAGCATTAAAAAGAGCAGTAAGTCTTTTTGCTCCCGATATAAAGACAAATAAAATAACGTGGACAAGCGACGAAAGAGGTCTTGTAATTACTTTAATGGGCGATTCCTTTTTTCTTCCAGGTACTGCAACACTTAACTTGGAAGAAGTACGCGATACCTTAGTAAGACTTTCTCAATTTCTCAACTCGCCAGAGGTTGCAGGACGTAATTTTAGAATTGAAGGACATACAGATAACGAGGTAGTGAATACTGCAGAATGGCCTTCTAATTGGGAGCTTTCAACAGCACGTGCAACTAACATATTGCACTATTTAACAAGTTATGGAGTAAACGACGAACTGTTTTCAGTTGCCGGTTACGCAGATAAACAGCCTAAATTTTCTAACGATACAGAAGAAGGTAGGGCATATAATCGTCGAGTAGATATTATTTTACTGGATGATGGGCATTTTTAAGTGGCTTTTGTATAAAAGTAATAGACTTTTGCAAAAAGCTATGCTAAAATATTGAGCATGGGAAGGGATTATTATGGCAGATGATGATTTAGACATGGGCGATGGTGACCTTGGTGGAGGTTCTCCTAAGAAGTCTGGTGGTTTAGGACCATTAATTTCTGGAGTTCTAAAATGGGTTGCGATTGGCGTTGGAGCAATTATTCTTATTGTTACTGTAGTAGTTATTACGATGAATATTATGTCATCTAATACGAGAGCAGTTTCTCCTGTACCAGTGTCGAGTGAATATGTTGGAACAAGAGAAATCTTAGACTGGTATAGTTCTATTGGACAAATCAGAACTAAGACTATTGATCAAACACCAGCAAGTGTAATTGTCGAAGTTTCTTTAGGTTATAAAACCGGAGCAAAAGCTACTTCTACAGAAATTACTGCACGTCAGATCGAGATTAAAGAATTCTTACGAAGATTTTTTAGCGAAAAAACAATAGTTGAACTCAAACCTCAAAACGAAGATAAGTTACGTATAGAAATTCGTAATGCAATTAATGATACTATCTTGAGTTCGTCAAAAATAAGAGATGTTCGTTTTACTGGTTATGAGGTAATCGAACAATAATTATACCGAGTTGGTTTGAGTATAGTAGTATTATGCTCTATACTCATAGAGAGTATTATAAGGGGATTAGATGAACGAAGTTCTGTCGCAGGACGAGATAGACCAATTACTCATGGCGATTTCTACCGGAGATACCGAAAAAGAGGATTTCCGGTCGGTCAACGATACTCGTAAAATTAAGATTTACGATTTTAAACGTCCCGACAAATTTAGTAAGGAACAAATTCGTACTGTTTCGATTATGCACGAAACATTTGCTCGTCTTACAACTACGAGTCTTTCTGCTCAGTTACGTAGTATGGTGCACGTACACGTAGCATCTGTAGATCAGCTTACATACGAAGAATTTATTCGTTCAATTCCAACTCCAACAACTCTTGCAGTTATAAATATGGATCCATTAAAGGGTAATGCTATTCTAGAAATAGACCCTGCTATTACCTTTTCTATGATAGATAGACTTTTTGGTGGTACCGGTGCTAGCACTAAGGTGCAACGCGATCTAACCGATATTGAACAGTCTGTAATGGAAGGAATTATTGTGCGTATTTTAGCAAATATGCGCGAAGCTTGGACACAGGTTATAGACTTGCGTCCTCGACTTGGTCAAATTGAAACAAATCCTCAGTTTGCGCAAATTGTTCCTCCATCAGAAATGGTTGTTTTGGTTACACTAGAAACCAAAGTAGGTGAAGAAGAAGGAATGATTAACTTTTGTATTCCGTATATTACAATTGAACCTATTATTTCTAAGCTTTCTTCTCAGTTCTGGTTTTCTTCTGTACGTAGAAGTTCAACTACACAATATCTTGGTGTACTTAAAAGTAAGTTATCTTCTGTAGATATGGACGTTGTTGCAGAAATTGGTTCAATTAATTTGCCAATTCGAGATGTATTAAATATGCGCATTGGAGATGTTGTTAGGCTCTCAGATGTTCGTGTAGGAGACCCGCTTACTTTAAGTGTGGGTAATGTAAAAAAATTCCTTTGCCAACCCGGTGTAATCGGTAAAAAAATGGCAGTACAAGTTATAGAAAAATTAGAACAAACAGATGATGAATTTGAAGAATTATCAGTAGAAGGAGATGACACTTATGAGTGATGGTGCAATATCACAAGACGAAATTGATGCTCTATTATCCGGTGTAGATATTGGAGGAGCAGGTCCTGCCTTCTCTTCTCCTGATCCGATGGCTTCTATGGGCGGAGCACCTATGGGTTCTGGTTTAAATACCGGCGTGCTACAAACTTTTATGCAGGGAACAATCGATAGTCTCACAATAAACTTAAATACAATGACAGGTGCTAATTTTTCGGTAGGACCTGCTTCTGTAGAAGTTGTTTCTAGAGACAGCCTTTTACAAAAGTTTCCTGATATGATTGTAGCCATCTCTTCTGACTTTTCTGCTGGATTAAATGGTGCGCATTCATACTTTTTAGCTCCTGAGTTTGCAAAAAAACTTGCAGGGCTTATTACAAAAGAAGAAATTACTGACTTAGATGATATGTCCTTATCGGTAGTTTCTGAGGTTGTATCTCAACAAACTGGAACTGAAATTACTCACTTGAGTCAAACAGGAAAGCTTGCAGGTCTTGCTTGCAATCCAGCCTCTGCCTTACATGTACCAAAGGGAGCTGCAGATTTACCTGGTGGAGATATGGCTCTCTTTACCATTCCTGTATCTGCTGACGGAGCTTCTTTTTCTCTTTGGGAGATTGTTGGAATGAATGTTGCTCAAGGTATGATAGATGCTTTAGCCCCTCAACCTGCAGCTCCTGCAATGGGTGGCGGTATGTCTATGGGTGGAATGCCACCTATGGGTGATATGAACATGGGAGCTATGGGCGGAATGCCAATGGGTGGTATGCCCCCTATGGGTGGTGGAATGTCTATGGGAGGCGGTATGGGCGGAATGATGAATATGAATCCTCCAAATGTGCAGTCACTGCAATATCCATCTTTACAAAATGGTGTACCAAGTAGCGAACAAGGAAATATTGGTCTTATCATGGACGTTTTCATGGAAATGACTGTAGAACTTGGACGCACTAAAAAACAAATAAAAGAAATTCTCGGTATGGGTGAGGGTACCATTATTGAGTTGGATAAATTAGCTGGTGAACCGGTTGACATTCTTGTAAACCACAAGCCAATTGCTAAAGGTGAAGTTGTAGTTATTGATGAAAACTTTGGTGTTCGTGTAACAGAAATTCTATCTTCATTGGAAAGGGTTTCTGATATAACTTAACTTTCTATAAAGAGAGACATACTAAAGGAATCTTTAGAACTTGTCTCGTATATTAAATGCCTGATTGGGTGGGAGGGCGTTACGAAAATCTCTAAATGTAAGTACATCGTACTACTAATTTTAATTAATATATTTATTTCTCAAATTTTTGCTCAGAATACAGCAAACGCAGTAGAGCAAGATAATCAAATTGATCAAACCATACAGATTCCTGATAGCGTGCTTAACTCAAATTCCATTGATGAAACAACTCTACTTATTGCTAGTGATGAACCTTCTGAGGTTGCTAGTGAAGTGGCACAAGAGAGTACTCTTTGGTTATTTATAAGAATGATTATTGTGCTTGCTCTTGTAACTGCTGCCATTTATGGAGTTGTTACCTTACTCAGGCGTGGTATAAATCCCGCTCAGCAACAAGATGCTTATTTGCGTTCTGTTGCTCAAGTTAACTTGGGAACAGGTAAAACTGCACAAGTTATTACACTAGGAGAACAGGCTTTTCTTATAGGTGTTTCTGAGAATTCAGTAACATTAATTTCAGAAATTACAGATAAAGAACTTATTGACTCAATGAATATAAATGCAGAGAAACAACCATCTGGAAAACCTAGAGACTTTGCTAGTTTATTAAACAAGTTTTTACCATTAAAATCTGAAATAGTAGAACAAAAAAAAGTAAATGAATATTTTTCTGCAGCAGAAGAAACTCAAGTGTACTTACAAAAAAGACGTTCAGAAATACATGCTAACAGTAGTCAGAGCAGGGAGGAAGGTTATGAAACTCCTGTGCAATAAGAAGTTAGCTAAAACATGCCTTATTGTATTGTTTCTCATTTGTTCATCTTCTATGTTTGCTCAAGCATTTCCTCAAGGGTCTCCAGTAGGAGATACTGAAATGCCAACTGGGGAACCGAGATTTAATATACCCTTAGTTGATTTATCTATTCGCCAGCCAACTACAAATCAAGAAGTAGCATTTTCTGTACAGATTTTATTACTGTTAACAGTACTTTCGCTAGCACCAAGTTTATTAATTTTACTTACTTGTTTTTTACGTTTTTCTATCGTTTTAGATTTCATTAAGAGAGCACTTTCTTTACAGCAAGTACCTCCTACTATTGTTCTAAACGGTATTGCATTTTTTATGACACTCTTTGTAATGTGGCCTACTTTTACAACAATGTATGATAATTCTTTTGAACCACTTGCTTCTGGACAGATAGGTTTAGAGCAAGCATATACCGAGGCAGAACAACCAATACGTCTTTTTATGTATAGACAAATGGCTAATAACACAGATTATATTCCTTTGTTTATGTCTATGGGTGGTTTAGATAGACCAGAGACACTTGCAGATGTTCCTACCTATGTACTTATACCTGCGTATATATTACATGAGTTAACTGTTTCATTTAAAATAGGAATTTTTTTGTATATTCCTTTTATTGTAATTGATATGATTGTAGCTAGTATTCTTATGTCTATGGGTATGATTATGCTTCCTCCAATTCAAATATCTATGCCATTTAAACTAATGCTATTTATAGTTGTAGATGGTTGGGCGCTTTTAACCCAACAATTATTCAAGTCAGTAATTCCATAGGAGATAGAATATGACGATTGGAGATATGGTTTCTTTGCTTAGAGGCGGCATCTTTCAAATTTTATTACTTTCCTCTCCAATTCTTGGTGCAGCCTTAATTGTAGGTTTAATAGTTGCAATTTTTCAGGCTATTACATCAATCCAAGAACAAACATTAACTTTTGTGCCTAAAATTTTTGCAATTTTAGGTGTGCTTGCATTCTTATTTGCCTGGATGGCAACATCTATGCGTGAGTATACCATTATGCTTTTTGAGATGATTCCGTCTCTTGCTAGATAAGCATGATAGACTTTCTAGTTGAACGAGCACCATACTTTTTTCTCGTAGCAGTTAGAGCCTTTGCTTTAATTGTTACAGTTCCTCTCTTATCAATGGCAGCTGTACATCGAGCTGTGCAAGTAGCCCTAGCAGGGTATGTTGCTTTTTTAGTGTTACCTACGGCATATGTTCAAGGATGGAATGTTCCTCCCTTTAGTCTAGAATATGTTCTCTTATTAGTTGGAGAAGGTATGCTTGGGTTAATAACAGGCTTTTATGTTAGTATAATTTTTGCAGCATTTAGTTCTGCAGGGCAATTTTTTACCTATCAAATGGGTTTTGGTGCATCAGAAGTGTATGATGCTCTAGCACAAGTAGAAAACCCATTAATGGGACAATATTTAAACCTAATTGCTATGCTAATTTTCTTACAGGTTAAGGGGTTTCAGACATTATTTCTTGGTGGAATGTTTCGTAGTTTTCAAGCTCTAAACAGCTTTGTTCTCGTTGAAGCCAGAGAAAACTTTCTAAATTTCTTATTACAGAGTTTAACAGATTTGTTTTTTTCTGCTATGCTTATTGCGTTTCCAATGGTTGGGACACTATTCTTAGTATCTGTTAGTATTGGTATCTTATCAAAAGCAGCTCCCCAAATGAACTTGCTTTCGGAAGGTTTGCCTATAACAATTTTGGTTGCTTTTTTCTTACTAACTGCATTACTACCTGTAATGACAGATTATTTTGCTAGATCTTTTGATTCTGCCTTTTTTAGATTAGAAGAACTTTTTAGCACTGTAGCACCGGACCACTTATAGCATATGATTAGTAGTAATTTACTTCAAGATATACAATTAGAAGATCCTCGAATAGTACTCATTGATTTGCAATGGTTTGCTGCAGAAGACGAAGGCCGTACCGAAGATCCATCAGAGCATAAGTTACGCCAAGCTCGTGAAGAGGGGCGTGTTGCTAAAAGCCAAGAGCTTAATGGTGCACTTGTAATGCTATTAGGTGTTGTTACACTTATAATATTAGCTCCTTGGTTGTTTGAAAGATGCTTAACAGTAGTACGCTTTTATTTTGAGCGTTCAATTGAAGCGGATGTTACTGATCCAATTATGTTGCGTGCATTCTTATACTTTTTAACAACTTCTATTTTACCAATTATGATAACAGTATTAATTGGCGGTATTGTTGGGAATATAATTCAAAATAGAGGATTTATATTTTCTCTAAAGCCTATAACGCCAAAGCCATCTAAAGTAATACCAAAAGTTGGTGAGTACTTACAAAAAACCATGTTTTCTTTTGAAGGATTCTTTAATACGGTAAAATCTATTTTTAAAGTAATAATAGTATTTACAATTTCCTTTATTATTATACGTGCTGAACTACCTACATTACTCTTAATTATTCAATCAAATATGTGGCTCGGTTTTGTGCATGTTGCAGTTACTACCGCTAAACTTTTAGTTACAGCGTGTATAATATTTATTGCTGTTTCCATTCCTGATTATTTGGTACAACGCCACCAGTTTATGGAATCTATGAAAATGACAAAGCAAGAAGTAAAAGAAGAATACAAAAACTTAGAAGGTGATCCTCTTGTAAAGAGCCGATTAAGACAGCGCATGAGGGAAATGCTTAGTCAAAATATTCCACGAGCAGTGGCAGAAGCAGACGTTGTAATTACCAACCCGACTCACTTTGCTTGTGTAATTGTGTATGATAGGGCAACTATGCAAGGACCAATGTTAACTGCAAAAGGTGCAGATTCTTTAGCGTTTAGAATAAGAGAGATGGCTACCGAAAATAATGTTCCAATAATCGAAAATAAACCCCTAGCTCGTGCAATATTTGCGGAAGTCGAGGTAGGGGATATTATTCCTGAGTCTTATTATAAAGCTCTAGCGGTTATTTTGGGTAGAGTTTATGCTATGAATACTTCTAAAAAGAAAACAAGGTGGCTGTAAGACATTTTGCTCTATTGGCCGTTTGTCTAGTTACACCCAACCCATAATGAGTTTATGTGCTATAGTTCCTGCACTCGGTATGTTAGGTAAGTCATTACGGTCAAACCATTTTGCATCTTCTAATTCTTCGTCTTGAATAGTTATTTCGCCACTCTCCCAATCTGCATGGAAAGCACACATAAGTTGATCTGGGTAGGGCCATGCCTGGCTTCCAGCATATCGAATATTACATACTTCTATGCCACATTCCTCAAGTATTTCTCTACTTACGCATTCTTCGAGTGATTCCCCATTTTCTACAAAGCCAGCAAGGCAGGTGTATACTTCTGCGTTTCGTTTTGCGTGACGAGCAAGCAACACAGTATCACCTTTAGACACTAGAACAATTATAGCTGGAGATATTCGTGGAAAAACTATATTATCGCAAGAGCTGCATACGCGTGCTGTTTCTGTTTCATCATCTTGCATGTAACTGCCACACCTACTGCAGTATACACAGCTTTGTCTCCATTTTAATAAGGCTAAAGCTCGAGTTACGTAAGGTGTCGGTGCATTTTCTGCATCTCCATAATGAGCATAGAGTTCTCTCATTGTAATTGTTTCGTATCCACTTGGAATTGGAGCTGTGTCTTCTAACATCATTGCTGAATACCCATAATGAGTATCAGTAAACCAATCAATTGCCAAGTGCTCTTCTATGAGCTTTCTGCTAAGTGACACATCTGGCAATTCCATTGTAGCTGTATTTTTTATGAGTAGATTAGAATTACAAAAAATGTACTGTTCGTGTTCCGGACATTCCGGTTTAATATTAATCATTGCCATACTTACAGCATAACACATTTTATTTTTTTTTCAAACAGTTTTTAAAAATTAAATTTAGAATAATTAAAAATATTTTAAGTTTTAATGGCATGTCGAACTTCAACTAATACCAGATTACTGAAGTAAACTCAGGAATAATTGTAATTTCTACACGTCGATTTTGCGCACGGCCTTCTTCATTGTTGTTATCTGCACGTGGTACTCGCCCTCCGTAACCTGTTGAAGAAAGTATGTCTTGAGGGATTCCGCTTTCTGTCATCATTCCCATGATAGTACGTGCGCGTGCTTCAGATAGAGATTGTTCATCTTCTATTGGGCCAATACGTGCGGTATGACCTTCTACTACGACTCTAAATAATACATCTGGCAAGGCTGCTGTAATACTATTTATGATCATTTGAATATCTTCGCTTTCTGTACTCAAGATTTGATCACTATTTGGAACGAATTTTATATCATCTAAAGAAATTAAAATACCTTTGTAAGTATCAACAATTTCAATATTGTCGATTTTGTTTTCATAGAACCTTTGAACAAGTGTATCGTATAATGCATAGTAAGCTGGTCCTTTTTCTGGTACTTGAATATTTTGTACCAACTTATCCTCATCAAGTAGTATAACAACCTTTCCATTCGTAAGTAATTCTCTGTTTTCTGTAACCGAGAGGATACGTAGTGCATCTGTTTGTGAAATAACAGGGTCTGTTCTGTTTTTTCCATACACTTTTCTTGCGGTAATAAATAGGGGATCTTCGCCAATTATGTCTTTGTGATCACTCAATATACTGCTAGTTCTATAGTGAGCTATTCTACCTTTATTAGCTATAGATGCTTCTACCATATTTCTTTCAAATAGCACATTCATTTGTTCATCCCAGATGCGAGGGAAAAAACATGGTATTGCATTATCAGTAACGAATTCTCCATGTACAGGGAGAGACCCTCTTGCATCAATAATTATACCTGTATACGGTCGTGATGGTACTGTATCAAGCGGCATAGCTGGCATATATGCGTTTTTATGTGTTACAAGGTCTGAGGCTATATCTGTTACTAATAATGAGTGGTATACTTGTAGCTCTGTTTTGTTATTTAGAAAAACACCGGCAGATTTTTTTCCATCGTATATAATTTCTGTTAGTTCTTCTAACGAAAGAGTATTAGATAGTACTAAATCTCCCACATTAACCATTGAGTTAACTGGCAGAGAGAGTAGAGCATCTTTAATTAACAAGGGTAGTTGCATGTCGATATAACTGTTGGCACTGCTTCTTCCAGCAGGAATTTCTAAGCCTGCTTTTTGAACATCTAGATTAACAGTTGAGCTAAAAGTAGCATCAGTCCAGTCAATGGAACTTCTTGAACTAATTGTTTGTGCAAAACATAAAGTTCCTAAAAAAATCAATAGTATATTAATGCAGAGTATTTTATTTTTTATCATACTAATAATATCGGCATTTTTTTACTCATATTGACTAATAATCGGTGGATTATTTTTTAAGTATGCAAGAACAGCTTCTTCATTCTCTTTAGGAAAACGCAAAATATAGGGCATGTTTGGTGGGGTTAGATTTGTATTAAGTGCAGGATTGTAAAATCTTAATAAATCTGGATCTATGCCAATTGCATTTGCAAGTAATTCAATATCTATTGCAAAGTTTGTTTCAAAAGTGCTAAATTCTTTGTATGCATCTGGATCAAAAGGAGGAATCTTAATCCCGTAGTATGATGCATTTGTAAGTAAGTCAGCAATGGCTAAAAATTTGGGTACATAATGTTCTGTCTCAGTTCTTATGCCCCCTTTATTGCTTAAGTCCCAGTAGTCTACTGCATTATGCGTGTTTAAT